>CAZDKB010000005.1:0-41953 GCA_964505885.1 uncultured Flavobacterium sp. | reverse complement strand
TTCTATCGCGGCTCAAATGAACGATGTTCCAGATTCTTTAAAAGGAATGATCAAAGGTGGAGGATCTTTAACAGCTCTTCCAATCATTGAAACTCAAGCTGGAGACGTTTCTGCATATATCCCAACAAACGTAATTTCGATTACAGATGGACAGATTTTCTTAGAGTCTGATTTATTCAACTCTGGGGTTCGTCCAGCGATCAACGTAGGTATCTCTGTATCTCGTGTAGGAGGATCTGCTCAGATCAAATCAATGAAAAAAGTAGCAGGAACATTAAAATTAGACCAAGCACAGTATCGTGAGCTTGAAGCTTTTGCTAAGTTCGGTTCTGACCTAGATGCAGCTACAATGAACGTGATCGAGAAAGGAAAGCGTAACGTAGAGATCCTTAAGCAAAATCAAGGAGATCCTTTTACTGTAGAAGATCAGGTGGCAATTATTTATGCCGGTTCTAAGAACTTGTTAAAAGCGGTTCCAGTTGATAAGGTAAAAGAATTCGAAAGAGATTATATCGACTATTTGAATGCAAAACATAGAGACATGTTAGATACGTTGAAATCAGGAAAATTGACTGACGAAACTATCTCAACAATGGAAGCTGCAGCCAAAGAGATCGCAAGTAAGTTTCAGGCTTAATAAAATCTGATTCTAACATTCTAAATTTAAAAGAATGCCGAATTTAAAGGAAATACGTAACAGAATTGGTTCAATTGGTTCTACCATGCAGATCACTAGTGCCATGAAAATGGTATCTGCTGCAAAATTGAAGAAAGCACAAGATGCGATTACAGCAATGCGTCCTTATTCTTCAAAATTGACAGAATTGTTACAAAACTTAAGTGCAACATTAGATTCTGATGCAGGAGGAGCTTACTCTACTCAAAGAGAAGTTTCTAAAGCATTGATCATTGTTGTGACTTCAAACAGAGGTTTGTGTGGTGCATTTAATTCTTCAGTAATTAAAGAAACCATCAGCACAATTGAAAACAATTACAAAGGTGTTGAAGTTGATCTTATGACCTTAGGAAAGAAAGGGAACGACATTCTCTCTAAGGAGTACAATGTGATCGACAACAGAAATGATGTTTTTGATAATATCACCTTTGAAAATGTTGCAGGTGTTGCTCAACAAGCAATGGACATGTATGTAGACGGTACTTACGACAAGATCGAGATCGTTTACAATAGATTTAAGAACGCTGCTACCCAGATTATTCAGGTAGAACAGTTCTTGCCAATCAAGCCTGTTGAGAGTGATGCAAACACAAATCAGGACTATATTTTTGAACCTTCTAAAGAGGAGATCGTTCTTGAATTGATCCCGAAATCATTGAAAACTCAATTATTCAAAGCTGTTAGAGATAGTTTTGCCGCAGAACACGGAGCTCGTATGACTGCAATGCACAAAGCAACTGATAACGCAAAAGAATTAAGAGATGAATTGTTATTAACTTACAACAAAGCACGTCAAGCTGCTATTACAAACGAGATTTTAGAGATCGTTGGTGGTGCTGAAGCTTTAAATAGTTAATTCAGTTTTAAGAGATAATTCAAAGAGCGCATCCATACGGATGCGCTCTTTTTTTGTACTTTGGTATGCATCTTGAACATGACTAAGAAAAAATCTTGACCAATGAAGTATGTCATATTCCTTTTTATGACTTTAGGATTCATGAATTGCGCTACAAACCAAGCAACAAGTAATCCTCCATTTACAATTTCACTGCCAAGTTTTAATTACTGGACTGGAGGTCAACCTGGTGTGAGCGGAATCAGAATCATTATGCCTTATACATCTTCAGAAGAAGTAGTTTTTCAAAAGATCTTCTTTCAAAATAGAGAAGGGAAGATCGATTTGTACAATAGAAAAGGAAAAACCTATTTGATCGGACATATTGATACAGGTACGAGAAAAGGAGCTTCATTAATCTTAGATATAGACCCGAAAGAGGAAATGAAAAATGAAGTTCCTAATCTAGTACAACCTCCCATCAAATTATCTAAAAATGATGCTGCTTTGGTTTATGTATATAAAGGGAAAGAGTATTATTTTAAGGTTACAAACTTAAAAGAAACAAAGTCCGATTTCTACCCTTAACTAATTTATAAACAGATAGTTAAAAAACACTTGTTTATCTGTCTAGTCATTGAATATAATTTTTGGCATGCAATTTGGAATTAGGTTATTGAAACCAAAACCTAATGCGTATGAGAACTTTAAAATTACTATTCATTAGCATCTTTACCGCCGCTACATTTAGCTCATGTGATTACTGGGCGGATGATTTTGTTGATACATCGATCAGCTTAAACGAACTTTTATCAGGATACGATCTTTGGTATGTAGATATACATCAAACCACTGGATCTGGAGATATCCCGTTTGTATCACGTGCGTTTACCTTATCGTTCATTAATGGAACCATGTATGCAAACAATAATATTGCTGGTGTAGGATTTACTGGTAATGGATTTGGAATCGATGTAGGAAGCTATAGTGCTTTCGGAACCTCTTTGGAAACCCTTCATGATATTGACGGTTTTCACAGATTTGAAGTAACTCAATGGTCAGCAAATGAAATCAGGATCTATGATCCATTTCAAGATGTAAGTTATCTATTGGTTGGATATCAAAGAGGGAATTTCGACTATTATATGCTGTTCTATGATAACATAGAATACTTCTTGCAAGAGTATATTGCTTGGGAGAGAACCGCCATTAGTCAGGCAGGTACCCCAAACCCATTTGACGACGAACATTACCTGCAATTTACGCCAGAGAATATCACGACTTTTTACTCGTCACAAGATCCATTTGGCACGAATATTGGTAACATATTATGGGATTTCACAGGGTACTATGAGGTCTTCGACGTTCAAGGATTTAACGATCTAAAGATTTTAACACTTAATTATGATAATGGAGATATCGAAGAGTTTGAATTAAGCGTTATTAATGATCAAAGGGTTCAGTTATTCCATTACAATTCTGAAACAACCTACGAATTTACAGGAAGAGGTTTCATTGAATTAAGAAATAATGAAAAAGCAGAAAAGATTGTAAGGAACAATGGAAGAAAACGAACTAAGATTGTAAGAAAGAAAAAGGAAAGAAAAATATTAAAATAAAGTTTGGTTAGTTGATTTTTGGTTGGTTATTCTCAGTAACCAATTAAAAGAGAATCCCGCCCCCTAGGTGGGATTTTTCTTGCTCTAAATTCAAGGAATCATTACCAAAGTTTTTTGAAATCGAGTATCTTTAATGGCAAATCTAAATCCATGAAACAAACTGCATTTATAACAGGAGCTACCTCAGGAATTGGGATGGCTACTGCTCAATTGCTTGCTAAAAATGACTTTCGTTTGGTACTCTGCGGAAGAAGAGAAGAACGATTAGTACAACTACAGAAAGAACTGGGAGCAATTACCGAAGTAACGACATTACAATTTGATGTTCGTGAAAGAGAAGCTGTCTTTTCTGCTATTGATAGCCTACCGGAAAACTTCAAACAGATCGATGTGTTGATCAATAATGCAGGGAATGCTCATGGGTTGGATCCGATTCAAGATGGAAGTATAGACGATTGGGATGCCATGATGGATATCAATGTAAAAGGACTGTTGTATGTGTCAAAAGCGATCCTTCCTCGAATGATTGAGCGCAATAGTGGTTTTATCGTAAATATTGGCTCTACGGCCGGTAAAGAGGTGTACCCTGGAGGAAATGTTTATTGTGCTTCTAAGTATGCCGTAAATGCGATTAACAAGGGAATGAGAATCGACTTGAACAAATACAATATTAGAGTGTCAGGAATTCACCCTGGATTGGTACAGACAGAGTTTTCTGATGTTCGATTCAAAGGAGACACCGATCGTGCTAAAAAGGTATACCAAGGATACAAAGCATTACAAGCGGAAGATATTGCGGATATCATCCACTTCGTCATCACTAGACCTTATCATGTATCTATTGAAGATCTAGTTGTTTTCCCAACAGCTCAAGCAACCGCAACAATTGTAAATAAAAACTTCGATTAATGAGTAAATATTCTCGAATCATTGCCGGCTGCATGTCATGGGGACATTGGGGTAAGGAGTTTTCTACCGAAGAAATGATCTCTCAACTTCATCTTAGCCTGGAGGCAGGGATCACTTCTTTTGATCACGCCGACATTTATGGAGATTATACCACAGAAGCTAGATTTGGAAAAGCTTTTGCTCAAAGTCGAGTAGAAAGAGAAAGTATCCAGCTGATCTCTAAATGCGGAATCCAATATGTGGGAAATACAAGAGATAACAGGATCAAACACTACGATTACTCAAAAGATTATATCATTTGGAGTGCCGAAAGATCCTTAAAGGATCTTAATACTGATTATTTGGACTTATTCTTATTGCATAGGCCTTCGCCCTTAATGGATCCTAATGAAGTTTCTGACGCAATCTCACAGCTTCAAGATGAAGGAAAGATTTTAGATTTTGGAGTCTCAAATTTTACTCCTTCTCAATTGGATCTTATTGAAAGTAAAACGAAGATCAAAGCAAATCAGATCGAGTTTTCCTTGACCCAGCATTCTGCCATGCATGATGGATCATTAGATCATATGATGGTGAATGACATACAACCTATGTGTTGGAGTCCCTTAGGAAGCTATTTCAAAGAAAAGAATGATTCCAATTCCAGAATTCAATCTGTTTTGTCTAACTTAACAGAGAAGTACGGGGCCACAGAAGACCAGTTATTATTGGCATGGATTCTGAAGCATCCTTCTAAGATTCATCCAGTGATTGGAACTACAAACAAAGATCGAATTGTGGGTGCGGTAAAAGCAGAACAAATAGACCTAGATCTTCAAGATTGGTTTGAATTGCTTGTTGCCGGTCAAGGGCATAAGGTTCCATAATCAATTTACAATGATCAGTTAACAATTATCAATAATAAAAGATCAATATTTGAGAGAATAAATTGCCATGATTAACAAACGACTTTTGATCAAGAACCTACTCAGTCATACTGGCGAGAACAGTTTCTATGATAAAAAGTTAAAGTTATCAATGAGTAGCAAAGAAGGAAAAGCCAAATTCCTTAAACATGTCTGCGCTCTTTCGAATTCTAATCCTGAAAACAACTCTTATATTGTAATTGGAATTGAGGATGAGGCAAACAAGATCATTGGGGTCGATTTTTATGATGATAGCAAGATCCAGAATTTGGTAAATGCTTATCTGAACAATCCACCTAAGATTGAATATGAAAATGTTCCTTTTCCTAGACTGCCCAGACATAGAGTTGTAGGGTTGGTAACAATTCACCCTAATAACAAACTTACATCGCTTTTAAAACATGCATGGAAATATAGAAGAGATACAATCTTCTACAGAAGAGGAAGCAATTCCATGCCTGCGTCTAAGAATTTTGAGCTTAGAAATACCAATAAGCCTATTGTTGAGGCTATAGAGAAAAACGCTCGAAGCAATATAGAACTGACCTTAGACGGAGTTTTCGACTTTTTTAATAGCCATAAACCCGAATACAATCCGCAGTACAAAGTCTTTAATGAACAATTTGTTCTTTGTTGGGCTGGTGAGAAGAAGGTTATCAATGGTGAAGAGTTCTATAGTAGGGTGGATATCGAGCTGATCAACGAGCAAGTTAGATTGTTCTTTTCTTCTTTGGATGATGTTCAGATCAGTTATAATAATCAAGCATTTATAATTACCGAGTTTATTTCTCTGGGAATTGAAAAAGAGGAAAAGCATTACCCTTTAGAAAAGACCATCATCAACTTTAAGGATAATGGTAAGCACGATATTGTTACTGAGCTGTTATTCGAGCCTCCAACCTTTAATGAGGTAATCATTGAGCATATCTATCAAAATAATAATAAGATTGTATCTAAAATTGAAAATAACACTCCTCTGTCGGTTCTTGAGCACGAGGATGTTCTAAGACTTCCAACCAACTATTTGATCTGTTTTTTGCATGGATATACAGATGCTGTAGAACAATTGAGAAAGGCTAAGAACTACATAAAGAATATTGAAGACAAGACCACTTATGTAAAATATAAGGATGCTATGAGGGTGTTACGTAAGGTGAAGTATCAATAGAAAAACTTATCTCTGAATTTTTAGATGATCAATAAGATCAGAAACAATCAAAGACATCTCTCCTTTTGCTTGAGAAGCCTTATCTCCAGCTTTTCCATGGAAATAAACTCCCAATAAGGCTGATTCAATTGCCGAATAAGATTGAGATATTAAACCAGTGATGATTCCTGTTAGAACATCACCACTTCCTCCTGTAGCCATGCCTGGATTGCCTGAAGTGTTGAAATACAAATTACCATCGGTGTCAGAAATGCAAGTATGAGCGTCTTTCAAGACGATAATTATTTTATGAGTTTTCGAAAACTCTCTTTGTTTATCATAACGCTCTTGAGAAGTTGCGGAAGCGCCAAATAAACGATCGAACTCTTTAATATGCGGAGTAAGAATAGATCCTTCGGGAATCTTTTTCAAGAGATTATCACTTCTTGAAATGATATTCAAAGCGTCCGCATCTAAAACCATAGGGATGTTACTTTCTAGAAGTTCTCTCAACGCTTTTGAGGTCTCTAAATGGGTTCCTATTCCCGGCCCAACACCAATGACCTTATAAGATTCTAAACCTGGAAGCTCGGTTATGTATTCTTGATTAGAATCTGTGATGCACATAGCTTCGGGAGCGCTAGTTTGAAGGATCTCATATCCACATTTTGGAAGATAAGTAGTTACTAATCCTGCTCCACTTCTTAAACAAGCCTTTGTCGTTAATACAGTTGCCCCAATTTTTCCATAAGACCCTGAAATGATCATAGCATGACCATAAGTTCCTTTATGAGAATATCGCTCTCTTGTTTTAAGCCGATTAGCAATGATATCATCCAAGATAAATTCAGTGGATGCTTGATTTTGAATAAACCCTTCGTTCAATCCAATATTTACAACTTTCCAGGATTTGATAAACTCATTATTCTCTGGATAGAAAAAAGCTTTTTTTGGTCTTTGGAAAGAGATAGTAACATCTGATTTTATCACAGATTCAGAAACCGTAATCTCATCTGAAAATAAACCTGAGGTAAGATCTACAGAATATACTTTAGCAGAACTGTTATTAATTGCAGTAATCACTTCAGCAGTAAACCCTCTAACTGGACTATTCAAACCCGTTCCAAAAATGGCATCAATTATTATGTCGAACCCATCAAAACTGGGAACCTGATTGTGACCGGTTATGATGTCAATGGTATGTAAACGATCAGAATTTGTCTGACAATCTGCGGATAATTCATCTTTAATTTGGATTAAAAAAGGATGAATATCAAAGCCTTTGGCCAATAAAAGTCTTGTGATCGCGAATCCGTCTCCACCATTGTTTCCGACTCCACAAACCACAGCGATCTTGGTTTTGGAAACGACTTCATACTTTAGGAATTCCTCGACAAAAGCCAGAGACGCACGTTCCATCAAATCCATAGACGAGATCGGCTCATTCTTTATAGTATAAAGATCAGCATGGCGAGTTTGTTCTGCACTTATGATTTTTTGAAGACCGAACATTTTGGAAACTTAATTGATTCTAAGTTACTAAAGTTAGGAATCCTTTACAAGAAAAACTATGAGGACAATGATGGCAATAGCTGCAAGAATGGCAAGAGTGATCTTGATCCAGCTATAGGGTCTTTGACCTTGAACTTCACCTGTTCTTCCATTTACTAAAAATTGATATAGCTTATTCTTATATCGATATGCACTTACATAAACAGGAAGTAATAAATGTTTAAAGGTGATTTCATCATACTTGGTATTCATAGAGATGATTCGCTGAACGTCTCCACCAATATCTCTTCGAATAAGAGATCGGATGGTAGGATCCATAATTCCCTTTGCAATATCGAATCCATTTTCAAGATCAATCTGATATTTTTCAGTGATAAAACCACTCAGATAACTCTTATCAAAAGGAACTAGGTTTTCTAGATCCCAAGGCTCTAACTTATAGATGTATTTCTTAGGGAGAGATTCTGTGGCTGTCACAAGAACATCATCGAAGAATTTGTGAACGCTTCCTGCTGCGGGGTACCACCGTGTTTTTTGAACTTGTCTTGTTCTGGTTACAGTTTTCCCATTTTCTGTGGTTGTATAGGTTTGAGACACATAATAATGAATTCCCATTTGACCTGTATATTTGGTCATGGTATCACTGTCATAGGTCCAATACGGAATATAGATTCCTTTAAAATGATCAAAATTAAGAGAGGCTTTCTTAAGATCTCCAGGCGCAAACCAAAGCTTTGAAACCCACTTTTTAAATCGAGCTTTTGCTTCTTCTTTTTTCAAATGAAAAGGGAGAACTGCTTTGGGCTGTATGATCCGTTCTATCTGAGATTGTTCTATGACTAAGGGTGTAGAGCAATACGGACAATTACTAGAGGTTACATGAGGCTCTAAGGTTGAGGTGGCACCACAGTTATTACACTTAACAAACTTATCTTCAAGTGTGTCCTCAGATTTTGATTTATTCGCTAGAAATTCTTTGAAATCTAGCTCTTCAAAATCACCTTCAATTTGTGGGATTTCATTATTTGTACCACAGTGATGACAAACCAAAGAACTTGTTCCTGGTTTGTATTTTAGATCCCCACCACAATTTGAGCAGGCAAAATCACCTACCTCTAGTTCTTTTTCAAGAGTCTCCTTCACAGATTAAAATTTTGGCTATTTAGGGATTGGAGGAGGAACACTACCAAACAATCCAGATAGATCACTTTGCTCGCTGGCTGCCTGCCAATTGCTCATTCCTTCTTTCCAAACTAAGGTCTCTCTAGTAAGTTCGTTCTTAAGAGCCATTTCTTTTAACACATTCAAATTAAACGGACCTGTTTGTTGACCGTTTATCGCTACAAAATAGTTTCCTGCATTCGGAATTGGAGGAGGTGTTGAACCACCTGTTTGTCCGCCAGAAAAAGCTTGTCCCATCTGATTGGCCATGGCAAAACCCATTCCCATTCCCATTCCTGCACCTGCGGTTCCACTGTCGTTCTCAGCAGCTTTTTCTAGAGCTTTTGCAGCTTTTAACTTGGCGAGTTTATCAAGATCAATCGTATTTAACCTACTGAGCTCAAAGATCTCTTCTTTTACCTCTGGTGGCATAGAAACGTTCTCGATCAAGAACTTGGTTACCTCTAATCCGTATTTTTCGAATTCAGGGCCCATAACATCTTGAACGTATTTTGAAATCTCATTTACATTTGAGGCATAATTCTCAACAGGAAGTTTAGCTTCTCCGGCAGCATCAGTAAACTGGGTTACGATCATGCTTCTTAATTGCTCCGAGATCTCTTCTGTAGTAAAATGACCATCGGTTCCTACAATCTCTCTTAAGAATACAGCAGGATCCTTTACCTTCATTACGTAGGTTCCAAATGCACGGATCTCTAACATTCCAAAACGATTGTCATTGAGTACAATCGGATTTCTAGTTCCCCACTTTTGATCCGTCATATTTCGTGTATTCACAAAATAGACTTCAGCCTTAAAAGGAGAATCAAAAGTATATTTCCAACCTTTTAAAGTGGTAAGTATGGGAAGGTTTTGAGTGTTTAAAGTGTACATCCCAGGTCCGAAAACATCTGCTATCTTTCCTTCATTCACAAAAACTGCAGCCTGACCTTCACGTACAGTCAGTTTTGCATTGTTCTTGATCTCGTTCTGATATCTTTCAAAGCGGTGTACTAATGTATTATTAGAAGGGTCTAACCATTCAATAATATCAATAAATTCTCCGCGTAGTTTTTTAAATAAGTTCATATGAATTGTTTGTGCAATTATATGAGTACAAGTTAGGGGATTTGTTACAAAGTTGAGCGAAAATATCTTCTAAAAAAGTTCTAATCTAAGGCAATGTGTTGCCCTTTTCATCAAGAGATAAAAAAGGATTGAAAGCAATTTCCCATAAATTGTTGTCAAGATCAGAAATGTAACTGCTATATCCTCCCCAATCTGTTTTTACAGGTTCTTTTATGATGACCACTCCTTTAGATCGTAGCCCTTCAATTAGCTCATCAACTTCTTTTTCGGATCTGACATTGTGTGCCAAGGTAAAGCCTTTGAATCCTGAACCATCAGGAGATACGGTAGCATCTTCAGCCAATTTATCATTGGGATAAAGTGATAGCATAATTCCATTAAGTTGGAAGAAGGATATAAAATCATTGCTATGCTCTGTCTTTGTCCAACCAAAGTTGTCTTCATAAAATTTGGTGGACTTTTTTAGGTCTTGTACTCCCAGACCTATAAAGGTTAATCGTTGTTCCATTTGGTTTGCTTTAAATAGGAGGCATAGATCAAAGGAACCCTCACAGTTTCTTTTCTCAATTGATGAAATTTCTCTGGAGATTCTCCTTTTGCAATTTTTTCATCGGCAATCACATTGAATATCCAGCGAGAGGGTTTGGCATTTCCTTCAATGATAATAGGCCCTTCATGGGTGATCAAAATATCATAGCCTATCTCAAGAAAAGCGCCTACTTTCTCTTGGAGTAGTTGAGAGGTTTGAATACACATCTCTTTAATCTCAAATATTTCTTCCTCAATATTTCTATTGAATTTAGTTCCCATAAAGTTTGAAAGCTCATCAATAGCCATAGCTTTTCCACCCGAGTTAAGGTTGGCGGTTACGGCTTTTGATTGACCGATTCTTGCCCCCATTCCAGTAATTTTATAATCCTCTCCATAGTTCTGAACAAGAACTCTAATATCAAAAGGTGAATCATTTATGAGTTCTGTTGAAGCTTCCTCTTGTAAGAAATAATTACCGAGGTTAATTTCTTCTTTTTGAAGATAATCGTTTAACTGAGAGAGGTTATCAAACTCACTAAACTCTCCAATACGATCGTATAGTTTATATCCAGGATTTGATTTTTCGATTACATAAATACCTTCACCCTTAGAACCAAAATTAGGTTTTAAGAAGATTCGTTTATCTGTAAAATTAAGGTCTGCTAATTGGATAGATTCTGCCTTAATAGGATGAGTTTCTAGGGTCGGAATCTTATTCTTCAGGAGAAACTGATGAAAGGCCATCTTATCATTTAACAAACGAGCCAAGTCAAATGGATTCAAAATATGTCTATCTGAATCAGCAAGCCATGTTCTGCATTTTTCTATGAGTTGTTTTTCTTCTTCATTCTTCGAAAATGCTCTATCATAGATTAGCTTAGGGATTTTTGCCCTTTGTTTTTT
The DNA here is from genome assembly GCA_964505885.1 of uncultured Flavobacterium sp. Classification (GTDB taxonomy): domain Bacteria; phylum Bacteroidota; class Bacteroidia; order Flavobacteriales; family Flavobacteriaceae; genus Polaribacter. Next base: position 30,666 of record CAZDKB010000005.1, on the reverse strand, counting down.
CCATTCACCTTTATGATAGGTAAAACCGTCGACCATATCCTCAACATCCCAATCCAAAGGAGAAAAGAAAAGAACGTTTAGATCTTCTTCTTTATAAGAATTGATCATGTCTTCAAAGAAGAAACGTTGTTTTCCAAAAGGGAAATACTCGGGGTTTTGTACACTTAAGATTCCTAGGTCGTAATTCATTTACATTACTAAAGTAAGAAATCAGCAACAGGAAACCAATCTAGAAATTCATGCTAAGCCCAATCCCATTTCCGTTGGCAATCACTTGAAATTCCGGTTTGAAATGATAAATTGAGGCCGACTTCAAAGAGAGGTTATAATCATCTATTCCTTTGTTTACTTTGTTGAACCCACTGAATGAAAAGGGGATGGCCACCAAGGCGATTCCTCCTCCAATATAAGCTAGTGTCCAATTGGGGTCTTGATCTGAGGCTGATTGCCCCAGAGGAATTCCAATGAGTGCTCCACCAAGAAGAGCTCCCACAGTAGAAATGGTATTATGAGTCCTCGCTTTTCGGATTAATAGGTTTGCTTCCACATTAGATTCGGTTGCCGCGACTAACTCTTTCCACTTCAGTTTTTTTCCATTCTGAATGAATTTATAACCAAGAGGAGTAGCTTTCAACTCAATTTCTTGCCCGAATGAAGAGTTCAACAAAAAGAGACCGAAGATCAATAGAATTCCTTTTTTCATAGAATTATGTTTAGGCTCCAAATTTACTATTTCGTCCTATCCATGCAAATGAATTCTATGATTATTTCGGCTCTTTCTGGTAATCAGATCTGCTTACTCTTTGGGTGAGTATCCGGCTAATTTTAAAATTTCTTGAGGTTCTATTTTGCTGAGTTCAACAATGTCTTTTCCAGATTTTTTCATGGCTTTTCTAATCAAATAATTACCACTTCGATAACCAATTCCCAATCTACCATCAGGATGCTGATTCATCCATGTATTATAATTGGCATCCTTAGGAAGCTCTAGAATCTCTTTGATCCAATCTTCTGATTCCTTTGGAGGTTGATTCCCTTTTAAGATCTGATTGGTATACACTTCAGCAAAAACTACGGCCATTCCTTCATTTACCATAGCGATATCAATTCCAGGTCCGTATTTATTTTTTTCCATAGTCCATCCACGTGCCAAATGATGAAATTCATGATGAATTGTATAAGTCAAAGAGGCATTCACGGCAGCTTCAATTCCTCCAGGATAAACACTTGAGATGTACACATAGACTTCTCCGTCTGGAATGCGCTTCTGAGCTCTTCCGGTAGTCCCACCAACTGCATCAATATTTCTTGGCATAGCCTCAATAATTACCTTGATGTTTTTGGGTAATGCAGGCAAAAGCTTTCGAATTTGCTTTTCTGATTCTGAGATCGTTTTATGAATCAGTTCTTTTTCTGTTTTGCTGAATTCAATGCTTGTTTCAACATAAACTAGATCAAGGCCTTTCTTAGAGGTCTTTTGAGCTTGAATTAGATTCAAGCTTAGTATGAATGCAAAAAGACTAGAAAGAATAATTTTGAAGAATTTCATTTTTGGTTCTGTTTATTAGTTTGTCAATAGACGAATAGAACCCAGAAATGTTGCTAGAAAAATGAAATTTTCACCTATTTATTGCCAGCAAGCTTATTGTTGATCTTATGATTAATGCTAATAAGGTCATTGGCAAAAGACAATTTATCTTTTGGAGATAGAATGATTTCATCAAACCTTCCGTATTTGATCTCAATTCTATCAAATGAAGCAGCAGGTGAAGAAATTATATTGCTTGATTTCGAAATCTCTTTAATACTCTCAATTTCTATAGGTTTATAAGAGAAAAACCCACATTTTATTCTCAATAAATTGTCATCGATAATATATCTCGTTGTAAAGAGTAGATACAAAAGAAACAGATATACTATTGAGACAGAAATCAAGATCCATAAGACATTCGATGTGATTCCTTGGTCATCCAACCCGAAGAAAATAGGGGCATAGAATACAGCAAAGACAATCAGAATTAAACCATAGGATACTTTTGATGAATAGGTTTTCTTCATAAATCAATCCTTTACATATTTTGATGATTCATTTTTGGTCAAAGGTACAGTAAAGAATTTTAGTTTTTTAATCCCATACAAATCGCCAAGCACCATCACTTTGCCTCTTCCAAACAGTATGAAAGATTCCTTTATTTACTTTTTGATTTCCTAGAGAATCTACCGAAGTAAATGTGAAATCTCCATAAGTGTAGGCAAGATCTCCAGAGGAACTAACATCTATAAATGTGGGTTTCCATGTCAGAGTTTCGTTAGGTCTTACATCTTGTTGATACCACTCTTTTATCGCTTTTTTCCCTTTGATGATCTTTTTACTTCGTCGAATAACACCGTCATCAGCAGCATAATATTCAAAAGCTTTGATTAGCCCTTCTGTTTGGGCCATATCATTAAAGGCTTTCTCAGTTTCTTGGACTTCGTTTTTCCATTTTTGAAGATCACCGTCTTGATCTGAGCGATCACAACTAAGAAAAGTTACACATATGAATGCAATGAAGAGGTTCAGTTTTTTCATAAGGTTGTTGCTTTGATAAGTTATTAGCCTAGGTTTTTCAATTTAAGAGTTTTAATAGCAGTTAGATATCGTTTCATCTCATTTCTAACTTTTGGGAATAGCAATAATAGTCCGATCATATTAGGAAATACCAAGGCTAAGATCATGGCATCAGAGAATTTTATCACTGCATCTAGAGTGATTGCCGATCCTAGAATGGTAAATCCAAGGAAGATGAGCTTATAGATTAGATCGGATCTTTTTCCTCTACCAAATAAGTATTTCCAAGACTGAAGTCCGTAATAAGACCATGACAAAATGGTCGAAAAGGCAAATAAGGTCACTACAATTACCAACACATAAGAAGACCCTGGAATAGAATTATCAAATGCCATTGAGGTTAAGTTAACCCCACCAAGCCTTGTTCCATCTGCCATTAGGGCTTGTCCGTTCACAACATCTCCATAGACAAAAGCCCCGTCCATATTAAACATAACAATAATAATGGCTGTCATTGTGCAGACAACAACCGTATCAATAAAGGGTTCTAATAATCCAACCAGACCTTCTGAAGCCGCATATTTTGTGTTTACTGCAGAATGGGCAATGGCTGAAGAACCTGTTCCTGCTTCATTAGAGAAAGCAGCACGTCTAAAACCTTGGATCATGACTCCGATAAATCCTCCAGTGATAGTAGCTTTAGGAGTAAAGGCATCTTGGATAATTGTACTGATAGCATCGTCAATAAAACTGAAGTTTGAGAAAATGATAAATAAGGCAGAAGCCACATATAAGATAGCCATTAGAGGTACTAGCTTTTCTGTAACCTTAGCTATTCTTTTGATTCCGCCTATGATCACGATTCCCACTACAATGGCAAAGACGACTCCAATAATACTTCCCGAGGCAGATCCTTCTATTCCGAAACGAGAGACGATCTGTGCGGCAGCCTGATTGGTTTGAAAGGCATTACCTCCACCAAAAGAAGCACCCACACATAAAACTGCAAATGTAGCAGCCAGGATCTTTCCAAGTTCTACAAAACCTCTTTCTTTTAAGCCACGAGATAAGTAATACATCGGACCTCCGTACACCTGACCGTTCTCATCAATATCTCTGTATTTCACACCCAAAGTACACTCCACGAATTTTAAAGACATTCCCAATATTCCTGCGACGATCATCCAAAAGGTGGCTCCAGGACCTCCAATGGAAATAGCAACGGCTACCATAGCAATATTTCCCAATCCTACTGTACCCGAAACTGCGGTTGCCAAGGCTTGAAAGTGATTTACTTCACCATGGTGTTGAGCTGATATTTCATCTGTTTTATTCTCACTAGAATCGGAGGTCTCCAGATCATCATATTTTCCACGTACAACCTGAATGGCCGTTGGAAAATGTCGAATGTTTACAAAACCAAAATAGATAGTAAAGAATAAGGCTCCCATCAGTAAAAGAATAAGAACTACAGGAACACCGTACCCGAAGATGTTTATGGTAGATAGGATAAATCCTTCCCACCAAGTTGCAAAGGGCATAAACGCTTCGTTGATTTGCTCGTCTAAACCTTTAGATTGAGTTGTGCCTATAAAGGGAAGGAGTGAAAGTAAGCTAGCCAGAAATTTTTGCCGAGTAGTCATAAGAATTGTTTTTATGAATTTTCGGCAATGTTGTAAGATCAAATGTCTGATTGATAATTTATCGGAAAGAATATAAAAATGTCAGTAACTAAAGTACTGACAAAAACTAATAAGCAGTTGATTTACAGAGAGATGTTTTCTTTAGGGACTTTTAGTCGAATTTTCCGATCTCTCTTTTCCGACATTTCAAATAGTGTGGATTTTAAGGGAATTAAATGGTGATCTGAGGTCCAGTTGTCCTTTCCGAAGACTCCATCTAGTAATGAAATCAATAATCTTTTGACCTCATTATGATCCTTGATGTCGAACACCTTGTTTGTCATGGAGAAGTTTTTGGGTTTGATCTCTAACCACTCTTCATGAGACAATTTTCTTTGGGCAAATGTTAGGAATAGTTCGTAAAGGGTAGGTGTAAGTTTTACCTTTCTCTTGGTGTTTCCTGGAAAACCTTTTAGAAAAACTTGGTTCTCAAATTTTCCATTGCTTAACTTCTTTTTCTGAAATTCAATGAAGAGTTGATCAGGGTTTGGGATCACGTTTTCAGCAAGCTCTTTTACCCAGCTCAATGACAAAGCAAAGAAGATCATGATCAAGGATGTTTTGAAAATTGCTGAGAATAAAGTTAGGTTGATTTCATTTCCAGAGATCTTATAAACTTGAGCTAGTAAAACGATTAGGATACTCACCAAAGACAAAAAAGCCAAGGCTTTTAATCGTCTTTTTAAGAAGGATTCCCAAAGAACAAAACCTAAAAAACCGAGTGTGAAAATGGCATAATAGACATCCAGTTCATTAATCAATGTAAAATCTGCGCCAGAGAACATCCTGTTAAGGGTTGGCAGCAAAGAAAACAGAAAAGGAATGCCTACAATATAGATCCAGAACTTAGATTTTATAATGGGTTTAATTGGTTCGGGTAAATATCTAAACCAGGGAAGAGCGAGCAGAATAAACAGGCTATTGAAAAGAGACCATACACTGCGCCAACCATCGATCACCGATTCTGAGGTCATATTGTTTTCGATGAAATAGATCTCGAATGCTCCAGAAAAGCTCCAGCACAAAACAGAAAGAGCTAACCATACTTGCCCTAGATCGTTTTGCTTTTTCCCAATATGCCACCAAATAGCCATCAAGGCAATGAATGCAAATAGACATACAGAAAACTGCCACCAACCATAAAAGGAGATGATCTCATTATTGATCTGTTGAGTATTCACAATTTCAAAAATCATAAAAAAAGTAAAGGCTAAATGATCGTGCCTAAGTTATTAGTTTAATTTGAGATGGGTTACTAATATCTCCAGCTCTTTAGATCAGCTCCTTTTGGAGCCACCGTGTGCACCTTGTCTACGTATTTTTTGATGAACATCCTGTGATATCTTAAACGACTGATATGATTCCCATTGTCATGATCACCATTCCAGCAATGTTCTGCTCTATCACCATAATCTACCTCTCCGTTATAATAAGGTGCGGTTGTTTCAGATAAAATTTCTTCAGCAAGATAGACAGCATTATTCAAGTAATAGTTGTCCATATCACCACAATACAAATGAATTTTATTCTTCCAATCGTTTCCATGTTTAGACCAGTCTCTTTTTAAAATATAGGCGAGATCGTAATTTTCTTTCCAATAAGCCGCAACATCTTTATCTATTTCACCAGACAATCTATCCCAGATCCTCTTTGGATATCCTTCGTCATCAATAGGAGAATAGGTAGCTTCCCAGATATCCCATTGCTGACCAGATCTTCCTTTAGAACCAAGAACGAGCTCTCGATAGTTCATGTCCTTCAGAGTGGCGTCTACATTTCCTAAGTAATCACGATGTCCGGCTACCAAAGTTTTTCTAAAGGTACCTTCTTGATAATAGGCATTCTTGTCTTCATAAAGATTTACCAAGCAGTAAGCTCTAAAATCAATCGGGTCCGGACAAGCCGCAAAGCACATTCCGTATTCTTTCGGATATTTTACCTGAACAGCCAGGGATTCCCAACCTCCTGTGCTTCCCCCGTAAACAAATCGAGACCAACCTTCTCCAATCCCTCTAAATTCTTTTTCGATATGAGGGATTAATTCATAGGTGATAGCGTCTCCATAAGGCCCTTGAGCTTCACTGTTCACCGCATAAGAATCGTCATAATATGGAGTTGGATGCTGAATTTTAATAGCAATTACTCTTGGGAAATTGGGTCCCGTCCAAGTTTTATAAAAATCATAGGCTTCTTGCTGAACGATTCGATTATAGCCTTTAACATTAAAGCGTTCACTAAAGTTTGGTTTCAAATTAGGATCTGGAGGAGTGGTTCTAAATCCGCCAAAATCACTAGGAAAGTGACCGTGCATAATCGCCAATGGATATTTTACATTGGGATGTGAATCCCAGCCTTCAGGAAGCAAAACGTGAGCCCCTAAATACATGTCTCTTCCCCAAAACTCGCTTAATAGTTTACTCTTGATCTTTATGTGCTTGATATATTTGGTGTCTTCTGGCTCTTTTATAGGTGGAATCTTCTGATCTAATTTTAAGGAAAGAGATGAAAACCTCCCGTCCTTGATCGTTACTTTCTGAGGAGTGGAGTAGAGGTTTCCAGGAGCTCTATTCCATTGCTGTCCTTCACCTCTGTCCATAGGTAATTTTACCACTAGACCATCTGCTCTGTTAAAGGTTTCATATTTGTGGAAAACAGCTTGTACATAAAACTCTCCTGACGGAAGATCTTGAAAGTTTTGTACCGGATAACCAAATGATTCAGGATCAAACTGGATAGACTCATTCGGATTCCATCCGTTGACATCCATACCAAAACCCTGACAAGTTTTGGAATCGTCTCTCAATTGAAATCTAGGCTCTGATTCGTTGTTTGAAGAGATCAATAAGATCAGTCTTCCATCCACAGCCTCTTGATAATGATCGCTTGAAAATGAGACTCCAAGATCAACAGACCCAGTGGAGTTTGCACAAGAGAAAAAGAGAAAACTGAAAAGAATTCCCATGAAAATAAGTTTGTAAGAATGAAGGTCAATTGATTTCATTAGATGATTGATTTTGGTTGGTTGAATCAGGTTTGGTATTTCAAGAATTATAAGATACTTGGTTAAAGTTACTGAATTCATTGACTTCTCAATAGAACTCATTGGGATCTACTTTGATCGTAGTGAGTTCTACCTTATGACCATCGGGATCTCTCACATAAACTGAATCAAAATAAAAATGGTCTTGGAGATCATACTCTAATCCGATGGCTTTATAGTGATTAATAGCTTTATTGAAGTTCTCTTTTGTAACGTTAAATGCAAAATGATCAATCTTAATATTTCGAGAAGAAAGATCTAATTTAGGATCATCTGAGTTCGCGGGAAATAAAGCCACTCCGCATTGACCTGAAAACATCATAATGGGAAACTCTTTCCACTGCGGAAGCTTATAGGTTTTAAGCCCAAGAACCTTTTCATACCATTCTATAGAAACTTCCATATCAGCAACTCTAATAGCAACATGATCTAAGAATTGAATCGAAAAAGCTGAATCGGGTGTGCTCATGGTTTAACAGGTCATTATTTGTTGAGGAATCAGTTGAATTAAAAGTACTAATTCTTTTCATTTTCAAAAAATTTATACATTGATGCTTGTACATACAAATATAAAATATATCTTTGTCGCCGATGAGTCAAGAAAGAACATATTGTGGATGTCTGTATTTTAGTTCGAATGCCCTTGCTAGGGTAATGACTAAAATGGCTGATGAGGCTTTTGCTCCGGTTGGATTAAGTTCATCCTATGCGTTCTTATTAATGACGGTTCAAAAGAAACCCGGCATCAACCCTAAAGAAATAGCTCAGGAAATGCAGTTGACCGCTTCTACGGTTACTCGTTTGATCGAAAAGATGGAGTATAGAGGCCTTTTGGAAAGAAGAGTAGTAGGAAGAACTACCGAGGTTTTTGGTACAGAAAAATGTGCAGATTTACAAAGTGAGATCAAGGACTGCTGGAAAAATCTAAAAATGAAATATGAAGAATTAATCGGGAAACAATTAGCCGATGAATTAACTGTGAACCTAAGAGAAAGTTTGGTCAAATTGGATTAATATTTTTTTCTCATTTAATAATTGTATGTACAACTAATTAAATTAAGATGAAAACAAAGAAAATTGGAATAATCGGATCTGGAATTGTGGCTCAGACACTTGGAACCGGATTGTTAAAAGAAGGTCATCAAATAACTTTAGGAACTAGAAGTGTTTCTAAGCTAGATGATTGGAAATCTGAGAATCAAAATGCAAATGTTGCTTCGTTTAGGGAGGCAGTTGAGAATAAAGACCTAATCATACTAGCAGTTCAAGGAGCTGTGGCAATCAAGGCACTTGAGTTGATTGGAGAGGAGATATTGGAAGGGAAAACAGTCATTGATGCCACAAACCCTATTGATCCAAATGCTGCTCCTGAGAATGGAGTATTGAAATTCTTTACAGATTTGAACGAGTCTTTATTTGAAAGAATTCAAAACCGTTTCCCTAAAACCAACTTCGTGAAAGCTTGGAGTTCGGTGGGAAGTGCTCATATGATCCACCCACAATTTGATTCTCAGCCTAGTATGTTCATCTGTGGAAATCGGGAAGAACCTAAGAAGCTCGTTACAGAACTTTTGGAAAGTGTAGGTTGGGAGGTCTTGGATTTCGGCCACGCAGAATCTGCAAGAGCAATTGAACCCCTATGTATTCTATGGTGTATTCCAGGGTTTCAGAATGGACAATGGTCTCATGCATTCAAACTATTAAAACAATAAATTTTTAAACTATAAATCTTCAAAAATGGATAAGAAAGTAATATTAATTACAGGAACCAATAGTGGTTTTGGATATTTAACTGCGACACAAGCAGCGGCAAAAGGGTATAAGGTCTATGCAACCATCAGAGATGCTCAAGGAAGAAATAAAGAAAGGGCAACAGAACTTTCAAATACTGAGAACATTACTGTAGTAGAAATGGACGTCACAAATCCGGATCGAGTAAAATCGGGAATCTCTCAAATCATCGAAAAAGAAGGCCAGCTAGACGTACTCGTAAATAATGCAGGATACTTTGGTGGAGGTCTGACCGAAACCTATACGGATTCTGATATTGAAAGAATGATGAATGTGAACTTATTAGGGACATGGAGAACGATCAAAGCAGCCTTACCTCAAATGAGAAAACAAGGTGAAGGTTTGATTATCAATACATCCAGCGCCCTAGGACGATTCTCTGCACCGTTTATGACGGTTTACAATTCTACTAAATTTGCTGTTGAAGGACTGACAGAAGGATTACATTATGAAGTAAGACCTTTAGGTATTGATGCAGTTTTGGTTCAGCCTGGTGCATTTCCAACGGAGATATTCGGAAAAACACAATCAGGGTCTGATCAAGGGGTAAATGAAGGATACGGTGAATTAGCAAATGTGCCTGATCAGATCAATCAAGGTATGGGACAGATGTTTGAGCAAGTTCAGCCTAACCCTCAAATGGTGCCAGACGCAATCTTTAAGTTAATTGATACTCCAAATGGACAACGACCGTTGAGAACTTCGGTTGACGCTTTGACAGGAGCATTGGTTGAAAAGGCCAATGCGCAGGTAAAAGAACAATATGATGGGTTCTTAACTGCCTTTGGGATGGGAGATATGTTGAGCTAAATCATAAATTGGAAAAGAAAAAGAAAGAGGCTGTCTAAAAAGTATGAAAATCTGTCATTCTGTCCCGACGCTTCGGGATATTTCAGAATCTCTCTAAACTGATTCTTAAATTGTTTTAGAATCTGAAACGAGTTCAGATTGACAACAATGACGATTTAGACAGTCTCTAATTCTTTACAACATCTTACCCAGAATCTCTTTCATCATTTTGGCCGCTAAAAAGGCGGTCATATTTTGATAATCTCTAACTGGGTTATACTCTACAATATCTGCTCCCACGACTTCCGTATCGATACTCTGAATCAGATCAAGAACCTGTCTAGACGTGAGTCCGCCTGGCTCATGATGAGAAACCCCTGGTGCATAAGCGGGATCAAAGCCATCCATGTCTAGGGAGATATATAAAGGATTTTCGAACTTCGGAACCGCAGAGAGATCTAGATCTTTCATTTGATGGATTTCTACACCAAACTTCTCAGCTTGTTCTTTTTGATGAGGATTTAAAGTTCTAATTCCAACCTGAACCAATTTCACTGCAAATCCATTTTCCATAATTCTGGCAAAGGGACAAGCATGAGAATGCGGATCTCCTTCAAAAGAATCATATAGATCGCAATGCGCATCAATATGAAGAATATCGAGTTTCGGATAATTTTCGTGATGTGCCTTGATTACTGGATAGGTAATGGAATGATCTCCTCCTAAGGTCAAAATTTTTGCTCCAGAGTTTAGCTGCTTTGAAGTAATCTTTTCGATGTCGAAATAATCACTGATCTCAAAATCTCCCTTATCTTGAATAGAATCATTGTCGATTGAAACAAGATCTTCAGTATATAAATTTGATGAGCCACAATGAAGAGCTTCTCTAATGAGTTTTGGAGCTTTTTTGGGTCCCTGTTGGTAAGATGATTTCTCATCGAAGAGAATTCCTTGTATGATGATCTTGCTCATGACTTACTTTTTAACTTTCGTTAGGGTCGCATTTTGAGTATCAAGACTATATACTTCCTCTTCGTTTGAGCCATAATCAAAGATCTTATAATGAGTCACCGAATCAGAAATTTTTTCCTCTTTGATCGAGACTTCTCTGTAGCAGTTAATAATCGACATATCGGTATGACTTATCAATTGAAAGTCTTTACTAAAACTAACTCCAACTTTGCCGGTGGTAGTTGCACCACCACATCTTCCATTGTAGTTTAAATTTGCTTGATAGGCATAACTAAGAATAAGATTATTGCCATTAATAGCAGAAGAACTGATCTCAATATCTGCCCTCCCTGGAATCCCTAAATTGGAAAGATCGAAGTGCTTCCCATTGGAAAGTTTCAAATAGTCTACTTCTTGTACTATACTATTGTTGTTGCTATTGATAGAAACCCAGAATCTTTTACCCTTACTTTTCCAATCACCCTGAATTCGATATTGTTCGAACTTCAAATGAAATCGCTCATTGATCTCTGGCAGTTTTTCTGTATAAGATTCTAACTCATAAATATGATTGTCCAGATACTCTTTTCCCTTTGTTCCCTCATAGGTGAAATTCAATAGATTCTCATTGAATTTTGAGTCATTGGAAACAAATAAATGAAGCTCACTACCTGTCCAAATACCTACAACAGGAATGGCAGTCCCTATTTTATTGTATTTATACCATCCTTTTACTGAATAAATATATCCAACATTATCCGACGAATTCACAGCTTTCAAGTACATGGTGATATCGAGGTCATCTCCAATCGTACCACGTAATATGCGATCTTGAGTTTCTATGGAAACGATCTCTGGTTGTTGAGCAGGCGATAAGAAAGAGATAAAAAATAATGCTAATGCAAATGTTCTCATAAGGAAAAAAGTATTATTCATTGATTGTTTTCATATGATGGTCAGACCCCGTCATTTGCCATTGTCCAAGGGAAATCGGAATGTTTCCAATGCTGTTTAAGGTGTCGAAAAAGTCTTTTGCAACAAAAGGTTCCTTTTTCAATTCTTTGATTCTAGCATATTCCGCTAAGGTATTTTCCAGCAAATGTTTTCCAGTGATATAACTTGTACCATAACCAGGCTGACGTAAATACAAATGTTGTTCAAAGATGAGGAGTTCTTTCTCTGTTTTCATCCACCCTCTTGGCGTATACTCACTATGGATTCCTCCTGCTTCTTCCATGGTCATTTCATTAGCATGTGCATATAAAGAACCAAGGCCTCTTGCAGCTCTTTGTGCGATCATGATATAGACAATTTCTCTGGATCTCGGACTGTCATCATACAAACCAGCATCCATGAACATTTCTTCAACTGCTGTTGCTGTTCCTTCATTTCTAGAATCGAAAATATTGTATAACAACGGACCTCTTCGGATCTCACTCTTATTCGGTTCATTTTCCATACGAGCTAATTCAAACCAATGATAGAAATGAGAGTATAAAGGTCTAGGATCATAATGCATTCCGATATAGAAAAAGTTTCTTTTCTCTTTTGGAATATAGCTTCCCATATGTTCTCTCAAAGCGGTTTCATGATAGGGTTTTACCGTTAATATATCTTGTTTATCAAGAAAACCCATTAAACTTTGCACACCCGCTTCTGCCATTTTATCGAATTCTTCTGGAGAACTCGCATCTTTTAATTCTGGCAAGTTTCTGTTTCTGTGTTCTTCCAATTTTAATGATGACCAAGCACGTGCTAATTCTCTTTTTAAGATCATCACTTCATCCTCCCATGATAAAGGAACCAAATGAACATTTTGCATATACCAAGTATAGTTTTCTTTTCCAATTCCAGACGGACCTGTCTTTTTTTCTGATTCTTTTTCTAACCAAGAAGCTAGATCGTTTGTAGAGGTAATTGTTTCGTCTAGAAGAGCAATCAATTCTTTATCCTCCTTAACGGAAGCGTCTTTTTTCAAAGCTTCAAGAACGGTAGCTTGAGTTTTAATATCTCTTATTCCAGTGATCCATAGATCTCTTGCATTCCCCGTTAGATTCTTCTTAGCTTGAGTATTTAACGGAGCGATAACCTTAAGATCTTTGATAAACCTATCTCTTTCTTCCGCAGACAATGGAAATTTATAGGACCATAGCTCTGTTACACCATGATGAGTGGGACCTTCATGGGCAGGAACATCACTTTTATAGGTCCAGACTGATTTATAAAATGCCGGATCACGAGTCCATGGCTGTAAGATCCTGTGGTTAAAATCATAACCATTCATCTCTGCCCAAACAATCATCCAATCTGCTTTGTTTTCAATAGACCAATTAGTGGTATCTATTTGTTTGAGACTCTTTTGTAATTCTTGAAATTTTGGCCAGCGTTTTTCAAAAGTTTCTTTTGTATAGTCTGGAGCTCCATCTAGTAAAGGAGGGTTTTCAAAGGTTCTCCAGTCCTTGAATAAGGACACTAGATCTTGATAATCGTTGGAGGTGAAATCTTGTTTATCGGTTGATTTTCCCTTGTTAGATTGACAACTTATAAGAAGTGCGATAAAAAGGGTAAGAATTAGACTGTTTGTTCTCATGCTTAATAATGATAGATTAAAACTTCTTTCAATTAAGGAAGGTTCCTAAATATTGAATGAGCAGGCTAAAAATACCAATTCTTTTTCTTATTGATTATCGTATCAGTTAAGACTATTCAACAAAGTTTGGCCACCTAGTCATATACTCAATGAATTTATCAGATAATCCTTCTTTTCGAAGATATTCTTTAGATACGGGTATTTCCGTCGGTTCAAAATTGGGGTTATTTACAACCTGCTGAGGAAAGTCATGATGCAGTATGGCCGACTTACCAATGGTAACAAAATCAACCTTAGAATTTAGTGTTTTTAGTACATCTGCACCATTTCTAATATTGCCAGCAACCGTCAATTTTACGTTCTTAAAGTCAAGTTCGGTAAAATGACTCAGTAATGATTGGTTTTGATGTTGTTCTTCTTCCGGAAGTTTAAACACATCCCATAAAGAAAGATCTATAAAGTCCACATTATTCTCCTCAATCAGCCGGTGACAAAGCTCTTTGATCTCATTGATCTTCATTCCGAATCTTTCTGGAGAAAGTCTAACGCCCAATAAGAATTCTTTACCACATGCCTCTCTGATCCCATTGATAATTTCAAAAAGGAGTCGGGCTCTATTTTCTAGAGATCCACCGTATTTATCCTCTCGCTGATTGATCTTTGAACTTAGAAACTGAGTCAAAATATATCCATGAGCACCATGTACTTCAACCCCATCATAACCACTTTTCTGAGCTCTTATTGCAGCATTTATAAAGTCTTCTTTAAGCTGATGAATTTCTTCTAATGAGAGAGCTCTGGCTCCGTGTTTTTTACTTTTTGAAGGGCAAACAGGAGCTTCACCAATTAACTCTTTAGGAGTTCTCATTCCAGCATGATGCAATTGGATAACAGCAAGACTCCCTTGCGATTTGACCTCTTGACTCAATCTTTTATGTCCTGGGATATGATCATCAGAATAGATTCCCAGTTGCCCGGGAAAACCTTTACCAATAAACTGAACATGTGAAGCACAAGTCATAACCAATCCAAACCCACCTTTAGCTCTCATAGTTAACCAATGATATTCATCGTCAGATAAGGTTCCGTCTTCGTGACTTTGAGTATTGGTTAGCGGCGCCAACATAAACTTGTTTTTTATCACTTTTCCACAAGAAAAAGTGATTGGGGTGGTTAGGTTTTTAGTCATACTTGAAAGATGGATATTAAATGCAAAACTACCGCTAATTAAAAAAAGTTTAGCCTATCAACCAAGCAATGATAGAATCATAATTTAAGGCCAAGTATAATAGTGTTGCTAGATTCGCATAGATCAATATGGGAAGTAGCCATATTAAAAACACAAAAGGGCCTCCATGAAAATAGATCAAACAAATGGCGAACATAAGTCCAATGTAAAGATCAATTCCAATTTGCCAACCCCAGTATTTTTTGGTCATCATTGACAATGTTTTGAAGAAGTTCTCTTTCGTGCCAGCGTATATAGAATAAGTCAAAAAGATAAAAAACAAAACCCATAGAATATATTTCCCTTGGCTATACGGACCGTCACTAATGAAAATATTCGCATCCTTTCTATCAAAGACAGCGAAGATCGAAAAGCCAAAATATAAGACCCAAAGAAGATTGTATTTTAAAAATCGAATTGCCTTCATAATATGAATTATCTATGTGATGAATATTAAACGAAAATCTCAGTTTTCAGGTTTGATGGAGAGCCCCATCTTAATCTACGATGATCTCTTCTACTAGTCGTCTTTCAATAACTAATATTTTGTTCGACTTGTCTAAAACAAAATGATTGTCATAGACATAGATCACATCTTGAACTCCAAAATCGCCAAACACAACATGAAATGACTTTATGTAGTGTTGAAAATTAGTGCTTGTTTCGGTGATTTTAGACTCCAATACTTTATCCCATGTATTGATCACTCTAGAGCTCCATAAATATTCTACAAGCTCTTTGACTTTAATCGCATTTTGAGGACCATTATAGATTCCTATGATATCTAAAGTTGAAAACCGATCATGTAGAGAAACAAAATAATCTGAACGATGGGTTCTAGATCGAATAATATCATTTGAGAACAGAGGGTTCTGTCTAACAATCTCAAAATACTTTTCTGTTTCATTGTCTTCTATCACATCTCTAGGAACAGAACCATATTCATCGGATAGCTGAGACCAAGATCTCGCTTGATCTCTATCATTGGTGTCAAGATCAATCCAAATATTTCCTCTATCAGCAGGAGCTACCACACTTATGGTATTCTCATAATACAAAGAACCAACAAGGTTCATTTCATAAAAGAATCCATCAGGATATTCATAAGTATTGTCATAAGCAAGTTCAATAATATCTACTTGAGTTGAAGGAAGACTGAGTTCAGATTCACAGGATATGATTAGGCAACCTATCAATACAAGCATACAAGTTCTCATAGCATACATTTTTATGATTTCTTATAAAGTTAGGAACAATATTGCCAGTTAAAGCTATTTCACCTTTATAATCTCATGATTTACTTATCATTAGACTTATAATCGTCTGGAAAAGCTTTTAAAACCTCTCTTGTAAGATCCCATCGATTGAAGCCTTGTCGGCCATAATCTAGTCCACGTCTTACAATCACAAGATCATGAGAAGGTACCACAATTACATATTGTCCTCTGTTTCCAGCTGTAGCATAAGCCTCTTTTGGAACGTCGTTTCTGTTGTCGGGTACTAACCACCATTGTCCTCCATAGAAATTTCCTCGATTGGCAGTCGAAGGAGCGGGAGTTCGGACAAATTTGATCCATTCTTCCGACAGAAGTCTTTGTCCGTTCCAGAGCCCACCTTGTTCGTAGAGCATTCCAAATCTTGCAAGATCACGTGCGTTGGTATACACCTGACTGCTAAAAATAAAATCACCAAATCTATCGGTAGAAACAAAAGTACTTCTCATACCAATTTTATCAAACAAAGCTTTTCTTGGAAACTCTGCATAAGTTTTATCATCGCCAAGAGCTTCCTTCATAGCTAAAACAGCTAAAAGAGTATCATAGTTTTCATAATCCCAGAAAGTACCAGGTTTTCTGGTAAGCCCTCTATTTCTAGCTCCATTCACAGAACTTGCACCTGCCCAATAAGAAAGACCGGATCCTGTGGCATATTCCATGCGTCTACTATCTACTGTATACAATCCACTAGACATATTTAAAACCTGTCTCAGAGTAATCTCAGAGCGCGGGTCAAATTCAGGATTTCGTTCTTTAGGCAACCACTCGATTCCCAAAGGTTTGTCTAAGCTCATTTTACCTTGGTCACTTAACATACCAATCAACGTAGCGGCAATACTTTTGGCAGTAGACCAAGTCCTTGTTTTTGTGTTCATGGTAACTCCTTCGGCATATCGTTCGTGAATAATCTGACCTTTGTGAACCACCATCAAACTGAGAGTAACTTGCTCTTTGCTTTCTCTTTCAAAAGACCATTTTGAAGCCTCAGCTAAACGATCTTTATCAATATACTTTGGAAGTTTTTGTTTTTTAACGAGATCTCCATCGGGCCATGCTATTTTCGATGCATCACTAGAAAGGGGAGGAAGGTTTTGTATCGGAAGATCGTTGATAACCTCAAAATTTTGATTAGGGGCTAGTATAACACAGCCAATACCTTCTCTATATGCGGCTCTCATGATAGGAGAGTTTTGCTCCGTTCCTATTGCCACCGTCTTTTTAATCCAATCGATTACATAATCACCTCCTTTTGGAGTTCCAATAGGGTTTCTTAAGTACTTTAATTCTTGATCATAAACTTGCTCAAGGGTCCTGTTGGATGTAAAAAGTCCATTGCATGATAGGATGGCTTGAACACCACGCTGGATCATTTCTCGGTTGGCTTGGAAATAGTCGTAGCTTTCTTTTTGTTGGCTAAAAGAAGAATTAATTGAGAATGAAAGAAAGGCAATAAATACCAGAATTTTTTTCATTGTATTGAGATTTTAGAATGAGGAATCTGCTGGGGAACAGATATGTAAAATTAGGAATTATTTATCTCTTCAAAAGATGGATAAATAATTAGGATTGTCATTAATCTATTTTTTCATAGTAATGTGAACGTTGATCATTTAGAATGATCTTCGTCTTTTCAAATAAAGTATTCTGACAATAGGTGTAGATACTTCCTTTCCCGTTTTTATCATAATCAAGAATCATTTTGGGATTGTAAATATCAAAACCAACCTTATAAGTTCCTTCTCCATAGAACTGACTATAGAAAGTTCCATCACTTCTTATAATGAGAGTGTCGGCTGTATGAGGTGCTTCAACACAACAAGGACTTTTATCGTAATTGGTGTTAACAAATGTACCTGCCATACTCGAGTTTGTCAAAGGAATATCACAGGAAACAATCAAAATCAAGATGATTGAACTGAAGATCAAAACTTTTTTAAAAATCTTGAGAAAAT
This sequence comes from uncultured Flavobacterium sp., assembly GCA_964505885.1. Taxonomy (GTDB): domain Bacteria; phylum Bacteroidota; class Bacteroidia; order Flavobacteriales; family Flavobacteriaceae; genus Polaribacter. The sequence goes on along the minus strand of CAZDKB010000005.1, from coordinate 12,815 downwards.
TTTTCATTCTAACTTTTAAAAAGAGTTGATAATAGTAACACCGCTAGAATTGAACTTGTCCATTTCTGGCAATAAATGAACGGACTCTTCTAGGGAAACCGTTTTTTCCAATAAGCGCTCTGGACTTAATTTACCTGATTTTATCATTTCGAAGATCTCTTGATATTTATGAGCTTGCATACCATGACTTCCTAGAATTTCAAGCTCGTCGGCAATGACCTTGTCCATAGGAATTTTAGGATGTTTATGATCTCCTGTCATAAGTCCAACTTGAATGTGTTTTCCTCTTTTTCTTAAATTTGATATGGAGTTAAAACAGGTTTCTTGATGACCCAATGCATCCAGTGAAATATGAACTCCTCCTTTGCTTAGTTCTTTGATTTCGTCGACGATATTAGCTGAGTTTTTGCTATTTAAAACAGCAATAGCGCCCAGCTCTTTTGCTAATTGAAGAGTCTCCTCATTGATATCTACAGCAATGACTTGAGCACCGCAAGCATTAGCGATCATTATGGCCGATAGTCCAACACCACCACATCCGTGAACCGCAACAAATTCACCTCCTTTGAGATTCCCTTGCTCTACGATAGCTCTAAAAGAAGTAATAAATCTACAACCAAGAATTGCGGCTGCCTCGTCAGATATTTCGTCAGGGAGTTTTACAAGGTTCAAATCAGCATTATTCAATGCCATATACTCTGCGAACGAACCCCAATGTGTAAATCCGGGTTGAGATTGGTCATCACATACCTGATGATTCCCAGAATGACATTGATAGCAGCTACCACAACCACCTACAAAAGGAACGGTCACACGATCACCAACTTTGAAGTTTTTAACCTCTTTACCTAGCTCCACTATTTCCCCAGCCAATTCATGACCAGGAACATGAGGCAATTCTATATCTTGATCATGTCCTTGCCAGCCGTGCCAATCGCTTAAACATAAACCTGTTGCTAGAATCTTTAATACGACTCCATGATCTGGAGGAGTGGGGTAAGGAACATTCTTGACTTGTATTTTTCCTTTGAACTGCTCAAAAACAGCTGCCTTCATGGGTTATTGTTTGCTAATCTTACGATACTTTTTTAGAATTTCAATGACTTTATCTGTAGGGATTGATTCTATCTTATGACCGTCTCTTCCCACCATCGACTTTGCTGCAAATAGAGAATTGATAATGGCTTCTTCCGTTGCCTCAATGGTTGCTAAGAATAGAGGGGAGGTAGCTTCGTTTCTTAACACTTTGGTCTCATTGAATTTAGAATCACTTGAGTAAGGAATTAGATTCTCCTTTGCTGTAGACATAGCAATTACATAGTCACCGCTTCCATTAGAAGCAATTCCTCCTGTTTTTGCCAATCCCATCATGGCTCTTTTTGCTAGACGTTCTAGATTTCTTGCATTCAAGGGAGCATCCGTAATCACGACCATCATGCAAGATCCATCAACGTCATATTTGAATCGTGAAGGGTAATTGTTGAGTTCTTTTGCTATGGGAGCTCCATTGATTTCAAGAACACCGCCAAAGTTAGATTGTACCAAAACACCTACAGTATATCCACCAAGATCTTCTGGAATTACTCTAGAGGAGGTTCCTATTCCTCCTTTGTATTGAAAACAAACGGTTCCCGTTCCAGCTCCTACATTTCCTTCTTGGACCGGACCTCCTTTTGCCGATTTAATTGCTTCTAAAACATGTGTTGCTTTTATATGTCTACCGCGGATATCATTAAGATACCCATCATTGGTTTCTCCGACGACAGAATTAACTGATCGAACATTTTCATTGGCTTCAAGAGTATAAGTGATCAATGCATCTGAGGCAACAGGAACACTTAAGGTATTGGTAAGAATTATGGGAGTTTCAATATTTCCGAGCTCTTTAACTTGACTATACCCTGCTAATTTGCCAAAACCATTTCCTATATGTATGGCGGCAGGTACTTTCATTTGAAAAATATTTCCCGAATGAGGTAGAATGGCCGTTACGCCAGTTCGTATGCTATCACCTTGAATAAGTGTTGTATGTCCTACTTTGACATCAGCAACATCTGTGATTGCATTGTGCTTACCAGGTTTTAATACACCGATCTCGATACCGTGATCTCTTGCTCGTTTGTTTTGAGAAAAGGAATTTGAATAGATCATTAGAAAGACGACTAAGATTAATTTGTTTGCTGTCATGTGAATAGTTTCAATGGATTTCAGCCGAATTAAAGTTAGTGTATTTCTTTTATGTCAATGGATATTATTTTAGATCATCAGAGAAATGCCCTTTGTGTTTCCCTTTTGAAAATTTCTGTTGATTGAATTCCTTGGACTGACCTTTAGGTATGGTGAGACTCTTCCATTGATTTCCTTTGATCATTTTACCGATGTATGCAATCTGACCGATATGATAAGGATAATGGGCCAATTGTCTATTGATAGCATCAAGAATGGAGTGTTCCTGATTTCGGATATACCTTTGTGTTGAAGTCTTTGTCGTACAAGTTATCTAGAGCATCATACAAACATTTCCATCCTTCATTCCATTTTTCAATGAGTTCTTCTTTTGATTTGATTACCGATTCGAACTCTCGATCTCTTTGTCGCCATTCTTTTTCTCCATCAGAGTTTAAAAAATCAGTCCAACGAGACATCATATTTCCCCACATATGATGTATGATTATCGCGATGGAGTTAGATTCTTCATCAAATTGCCAAAAAAGATCCTTTTCATCCAATTGAGTGATGGTCTTTTCTCCAGCAGATTTATAGTATTCAAACTGTTTTTTGACGCTATTCAAATATTCTGATTGCATTCTATTTGTTTTCTAATTTGGTGCTAAATAATTAGCCAACCCTTGAGTATGTAATTATTTGATGAATCTACTGTTGTAGAATTTACCAAGGAAGGTTTAAATCTCTGATCTCAGATGTATAAAGTGTATCTAACTCTTCAAGAATTGAGCTAGATAATGAGACCTCAGTGCTTTCTATATTGCTCTTAAGCTGATCTATATTAAGGTTTCCAGGGATAACGGTAGAAACCCCATCTTGAGCCAAGCAATAGGCAATAGCAGCCTTAGACATCTTTTCTTCTTTACCGATGATAGAGTTCACCTTTTCTACTAGCCTTGCTCTTGTTTGAATGTCCTGTAGGGACCATCTACTTCTAATATCATTGAATCTGCTCTCAGCATTATATTTACCAGTCAGCCATCCAGAATCTAAAGGAATCTTTACAATGATTCCTACCTCTTTTTTTTGGGCTAGCTCAAACCCGCGTTTTGTGTCTTGATGAAAAATGTTGAAAAAAGCTTCAATAACTTTAGAGTTGGTCGTTTCCATTAGTAATTTCATATCATTATAGGTGTCTAATGAGGCACCATAGGCTCTAATTTTGCCTTCTTCAATAAGTTTTTCTAAGATCTCGTATTGGTCATTTTTGTTTCCATCAAAATAATGGGAAGGTGGGTTATGAATGATCAAAGAGTCAACATAATCCAATTGGAGTCTTCGTAAACTGCCCTCCAGAGATTCTCTGATATAATCAGAACTAAAATTCAGTGTGCCTGAATCTGTATGTCCAAATTTTGTATTTATCACGATTTTAGTCCTATCCACATGTTTTAAGGCTTTTCCCAATCTTTCTTCACCTGTACCATGACCATAGTTTGGTGCTGTATCGAAAAAATTGACTCCCAAGTCTAAAGATTTGTGAACTAGTGTTATGGCTTCAGATTCAGTCATGCTTTTCCAACCTGAATGTTGACCTAGCTGCCAGGCCCCGAGACCAATTTCGGATACATGAATTGAATCTTTAGTATACGTATTGTATTTCATCTTTTTAAATGATGTAGAGCGGTGTTAATTTTCTCTTTTTAGAATATCCACAATTCGATTAATAATAATCTCGGACAAGTTCCATTCATAACCTTCAAAATCGGTGGTATTGATAAATTGAACAACCACTGTATCAATATCTTCATGATATTCTGCAAGACTCTGGTAACCTACTACGAGTCCTCCGTGATTGTATTCATAAGGATACAATTCTTGTTCTCCTTCCTCAAAGACAGAACCATCATTTAAGGCTCTTAAAAAGTTCCCCACGTCTTGAGCTGTTGCCAACATTCCGTATTCACGAGCTTTAAAATCTTCATCGTAACCCACATAATAACCGCTCATAACATCATCCAAATTTACTTCAGCAATCGAAAAGAAAGTGTTATTCAGATTCAATGGGGTCAATATCTTCTCTTTGATATAATCATTGTGATTGTATCCTAGAACATTATCCATGATCCGACGAAGTAAAAGATAATTTGTATTGGAATATTCATAACCTTCACCTGGTTCGAAACTAGCAGGAAGATCTAAAGCAAAATCGAGGGCGTTTTTACCATTTCCTTGTTCGTCTTCCCAATAGGCGGGATTATTGGTGAAATTAGGAATCCCAGATCTGTGTTGGATCATCATCCGTAAAGTGATCCTTTCTATATGTTCTATTCTACCAACTAGATCCGGAAAATAGTGATCCAGAGTTTGATCAAAGGATAAAAGATTCTCTTTGGCAAGTTTTGTCGCTGCTACCGATGTATATAATTTACTAATGCTAGCAATCTTGAATAAGGATTTGGGATCTGCAGGGATCTTGTTGTCTCGATCCTTCCAACCTCCGGTATAATAAGCTGGGGGTTTTCCTGCTTGATCTACATACACGATCATGCCATCAAATCCATGACCGATAGCCTCATCTACCTGTTCTTGAACAGTGTTGGGTAGAGGTAAAATCCAGGCTTTTACTAAGATCCATGGAACAAAGTACAAGGAGATTGCAGTACTCGTAAATAATATAATTCTGAATATGTTTTTATTTCTTTTCTTACTCATTTTCTCAAACCAAGGATTCGTGTTTTAGTTCTTTTTCATCTTAATGATAATAACTCCATCGTATGATTTGTCCGTATACTTCGCCACCTCTTTTTTATCTTTTATGACATTGATAGATTCAATATCATTAGGACTCAGAATTTTCAACACTGATTCTCGAACTATTTTACCATCTAGTATATAAAGGATCTTACTTTTTTTAAATGGAATCATCTCATTTTGTTCTTCTCTTTTGGTGGTAATCATGATGATTCCGTTCTCACTGCCCTTTCCATAGATTTCGATCATTTGGGAGTTCCCTTTTTTAATGACTGATAACTTCTCAATTTGATCGTTGGAGAGTTTCAAGTTCTTCACTTCTTCTTCTGATAGCTTTTTTTCATTAAGAAGAATCAAATGTTCTTTGTTGATGTCGCCACTCTTTATTCTATCAACTATGAATTCACTGAGAGTGTCTTTTTGATCTTTAGAATCATTCACGACATTTTTTTTAGCTGAACAGCTAAATAGGAGTGCGGAACATAAAACAAGGATTAACTTTTTCATATGAGATTTTTTTTACTGTTTTTTCTTTTTTGATAGTCCATAACAGAAAAATGCACTTCTTCTGGGCTCATCTGATTTCCACAATATCTGCAGATTTGTGCTTCTAACTTTATCTGCTCTTTGCATTTTATACAAACCTTTCTGGGTTCAATTCCAAAACGAATGATCAAATAAGCAATCCAGCCCAGCATAGGATGAAGTCCAAATAGCATCCACATTCTAGATACTCCTTTTAATTTTGCCCACTTTATACCATAATGAATTGGTACAATCCAGAAGATAATTACGAGCAATAGGAAGGAACCTAATCCAACTACAATATCTAATAAATTTTCCATAGCTGTATTCTTTAAGTTCTTATGTTAGTTGAAGTGTTGTCCTAAGAACAGTATGAAAATAATGAATTCTTTAGTATTTGAAACCTTCATTACCAAGTAATCTTTTTAAAGAATCACTTTTTCTTTTTAAACTTCTTCTCAATGATTTTTCGTTCCCAATCTTTTCCGAAGAAATCAAAAGAATTGAGAGAATATACTAGTAGAATGAAAACCCAAAAAATGACCATATAAAGTAATAGATACCAAGCTTCTGAATCGTCATCAGAATCTAAAACAGCGATCATCAAGAACATGAGTATACTGAATATCGCCACCCCAAGAATTTTGTAAAAACCTTTTACATTTTGAACATATTCTTCTTCTTTTCTAATTTGTTCTTCCTCTTCTTTTTTGTCAGAATCTTTAATGTCTGTTTCAAAAACTGCCGCTAAAGCTTTTAAGGATTCCAGACCCGCATTTTCCCCGTTTTCAATTCGCTGAATAGTTCGGATACTCAAACCACTCATGTCTGCCAATTGTTCTTGAGACCAATGGCGTTCTAATCTCATTTTTTTGATATCCCTTAGATTGCTTGTGTTTGATTCCATGTTATTTTGCATTTACGATTAATTAGGGCGCAAAACTAAATAGTAAGCTGTGATTGGAGTTGTAAGCCTTATGACAAAGATATGACATCAATATGACAGTGATATGACAGAATATTTTAAAGGAAAATGTTCTCCTTTTTTAGAATGTTTTAATAGAGTTATTTTCTTAATATCTTTTCCATTTTCCGACCCTTGGCGAGTTCATCGATAAGCTTTTCCATTTGACGGCATTGTTTGTATACGACAAATTCTTCTTCAATTTCTTCGATACGATATCCGCAAACCACTCCTTTGATCATATCAGCATTCTCATGAATTTTGGCATTTTCAAAAAAGGTTCTGAAGGTTACTTTATCATCGATCATAGATTGAAGCTGATCTTCCGTATAACCCGTGAACCATTTTAAAACCTGATGAAACTCTTCTTTGGTTCTGCCATTTTTCTCTAATCTATTCCAATACAATGGGTAAATAGATCCGAAAATCATATTGGCTACTTTCTCGTTTTTTTCGGCGGTGACTTTCATTTTAAGAACTCTATTTATGTTGTTTATAAATATAAACTAATAAGTTGAAATCAAAAGTAATTGACATGCAAGGTAATGTCAAAAGAATATCTCGCCGCAAATCTCTTTCAATAAAGATGATCTCCATTTCTTGGATGCGTTCATAACCCTCTTTTGTTCATTTATGACTTATCACAAATAAATGTAGGTTCAAGGGATTGAAATTCATCAAATCATTATTTAGATTTTTGATTCAGTAACTTAAACTTCCTCATAAATTTTGCGAAATGCTTACCGTCAGATTTGAACGAATCTTTGTCTGCAATGTAATTGATAAACAGGAAAGATTTATCCGTTTCTAAGACAATAAATTGTCCAATTAGATTTCGATCCTTCACCTTAATTTTAACCCTATAGGATTCATAAGACTTGTACTTTTCTTTGGTAACGGATGTCAGATAGCTTTCTTTACCCATGATCCATTTTTTAGGGTTTTTATCGAGGTATTTAGGGTCTTTAACCACTCTGTTTTCAAATTTCTCAAGAGTTCCATAATCCGATTTTCTAGCAGAGTTTACGCAGATAGTATTCTCAGGCGCTTCTTCATTAGGAACAGTCATACAAAAGTTGTACAAATGATTGGTTTCTTGCATTTCTAAGGCCTTAGGTATCTGAGCTTGATATCCATTAATGGTATCCAGATAGATTACCTTTCTCGCATTGTTAAAAAGACCTGACACTCGGAAAATCACAATATCTGAATTAGTATATGGCGTCAAAATAACCTTTCCAGGATTTCTCTTGACCCTATAAGTTTCTGTTTCTTGAGAGATAGCAGTGCTCAGATTGAACAATAATAGAAGAACGACAATATGAGTAGATTTCATAGTTTCTCTCTGTTTCACATAACTTATTTATTCGGATTTAGTGCTTTGATCACCTTTGCATCTACCCAAAAAATATCTACATTTTCAAAATCTTTGGAACCCACATTTCTGCTGAAGAATAGGTATTTCCCATCAGGTGTTATGCTGGCAGATGCTTCCCAAGCATTGGTATTTATTTGATCTCCCAAGTTAATTCCATTACCCCAGGTGCCATCTTTTTGTTTAAAACTGATGTAAATATCAGATTCACCAAAACCATCTTCTCTTTCTGCATCATATAACAAATACGATTCATCTGGGGCAATAAATGGATGACTTAAAAAAGTTCCCGTATTTATTGATTTAGGTAAGGCCTTTGGTTCTTCATATTTTCCATTGATCAATCGTGAATAACGTATTGGAAAAGCGGGATCACTCTCTTTGTAGGTGTCAAAATAATAGGTGCCGTTTGCAGACTCTGAAAGTCGCATAATATACATAGAATCATTACTCACAATTGGAGGCTCTAGATTTCGTACTTCAGACCATCCAGATTCTGTTTTGTTTAGATATCTAGTTCCTAAATGCATGGTTTGTCCGTCTGGTGTAATTACGGGTCGCCCAATCCATGGAGATGCTATTTCTGATTTTTCCCATTCCCCATTCATTTCATTGTATTTGTATTCGTAAAATGCGGATGTTTTATTTTCCTCTCCTCTTCTAATAAAGTAAAAGGCTTTCAAGTCTGGGGTAAATGCACCATCATATTCATAGATATCGGTAGAAACAATTCCTGGTGCAAAGGGTATAGGAGTTAACCCCGGTGGTTTTTGTCCGAGGTAAGGGGTTTTTAGGGTTGATTTTTCAGTTTCTTTTGAGTTCGATCTCTCAGTTTTGCATGCTCCTATTCCTATTAGTAATGCCAGGGATAAGAATTTAATACTATTATTTCTCAATGGTTGATATGTTTGAAAATGTTGTAAGGGTATAAACTATACGTTATAAATTAAGGGGTATTGTTACAATAAGGATTCTATGATATGATAAATCTAAATTGAAAGTTGAAATAACCGCGGAACTCTGCTTGCTCGCAGTTCTTTTTATTCACTTATTTTATCGAATCGAACATTCTTAGCTCTACTACTAGATATGTTCAATCCAACAATTTCTTTGAATTTATTTCTTAAAAATACAACTTTCTGAATGGAGCCTTTGTTTCCAATGAAATAGTCATTTTTTATGGCTTTTAAATGAAAATCTCCAAGCCTCGTATGATTTACAACTAAATGATTGTCTTTAACCGAAACCGTATAAAATGAGTTTATTTCTGGACTGAGATATTTTCCTTTAAACTGTTGGAGAGCAATGGAATCATACGCTGCAGGGATATATTTGTCTAACCAGATTTGATAGCCGTCATCTAGCGTTACTACGATCTGATCAGATTTGAATGCAACTGATACATACTCGTCGATGGCCATTTCAAACTCGTTTTTATCTACAGGGAGAAGCGCTGTTTTATCCTTTTCATTTCGGATGTATTGTAAGGTGTCGTTTTGAACCTTTAATTGACGTGAATATCTGTCTTTCTCATCCCAATAATAACCTTCAAAATTTCTAAGGTTTTGTGCAGGTATTGCAATGGGAGTTTTTTTACTTAGTACTGTTTTTGATACCGACTGATGAGGTCTGCTTTTTAAATACTCCGATAAACAAATCTCTGTAAGCTGACCTACAATTCTACCTCCGTTAATTTTTGAGTTATTGTTGAAGAAAATAAAACTTATATCTAAGTCTGGGAATCTCCCAATATAGGCTTGATAACTTGCGTCTTGACCACTGTGCGAAATTCTACCGATGCCTTTATACTCATTAATAAATTGACCATTCGCATAACCATAAGTATTCCCATTATTCAAGCTTTCTTGGGATTTCATTTTATTAAATAACTCGCTATTTCCAACTTCTTTCGTATTGAAATTTAAGACCCATTTGCTTAAATCCTCGAGAGTTGTTGACAAATTAGTTGCTCCATAACTGGTATTATTAAATACATCTTCTATAAATTCTTGTCCATTCTTATAATAAGATTTTGCCTTATTCTCAATGATTTGCCCTTCTTTATCCACAAACTTTGTGTCGTTCATTTTTAAGGGTTTAAAGATGTATTTTCCTGTGTAGTCAGAGAATTTCATACCTGAAACACGAGTAACAATTTCAGCTAAAAGAGTATATCCAGAATTGCTATACATGAATTCGTCGTTAGGCTTAAAATTCAACGAAGTTTGGTTGTAAAGAATCTTCAATACGTTATCATGGTCAATAAAATCATTTAGACGCCACCCAGCAAGCCTCAACAAATTCCATTGGTCTTTCATTCCACTAGTATGGTTCAAGAGATTCTTAATAGTAATTGTGGGTTCAAATTCATGCATTTCAGGAATGTACTTTCTGATATCATCATCAAGTGAAAGTTTTCCTTCGTTTTCAAGTAGTAGAATGGCAAAGGCTGTGAATTGTTTGGAAACAGATGCAACATGAAAGGAAGTCTTACTTGTAATCGGAATTTGATGTTCTAAGTTGGCCAGTCCTATTTGTTTTTGAATTGCCAATTTATTTCCCAAAATAATTCCGATAGATATTCCAGGCTCTTTCTCATTATAATCTTTTAAAAGGCCGTCAATTTTATTCTCTATTTGATTTACATCAAAATTGTAGTTTAGCTTGTTTTGAGCTGTTGATGTCAGTGCAAAAAATAATGCACAAACACATAGTGCTATTTGCCTTGATGTGTTCATTTTCGTTTCCATGTTCTAAAGGGTTTTCTTTTGAATTCGATACAAATCTAAAGACGTTATACGTCGATAACTTATTCCAAAAGAAGTTTCATTTGTTCTAAAAGTTGAGCCTTTTAAATCTATTAGTAAAACAAGAGTCATAATTTTAATAAGTGTATTTCTCAATGTTGATATGTTTGAAATAGAATTAGACAATAAAAATAGTTTTTTAGACACCTTTGGGCTTCAGTATTTTAGTTCTTGTTATACTGCAGTTTGATTGGTTCTTTTTTTTGGTTGAGGTTATCTTTTCTCATTAATGCAACACCTCCTAAAACAATAATAAAGATCCAACTGATGAGAGGAAAATAAATATTTTGGAAATAGAATAATAAGGGGATTAATAGGATTAAAAATTTAAACCTCGATAGATAAGGAGTGATAAGCCAAATACCAAAAATTAAAATATGAAGATGAAAGGGAATATTTAGCAATAATGTATTTAATAAGTGAAATACACAGGCAATGAGTAAGTAAGTGATCCAAGCTTTACGACTAAAAAGCAAAAATAGCAGTCCAGATAATTCAAAGATTACGGCTGTGTAATCTATGATTTCAGTAAACCACCAGGGAAAATCTAGTACTAAAGGAGCTAATAATTGCTCTCTTCCAATGGAATAATATGAAGGATAAAACCAAGATAAAAAACCTGAGGTATTTGTATTGAAATCTACCCAAACTAAAGCTTTTTCTAAACCAGCGGTAAAAAATCCAAATACGATGAAAATTGCTAGAATACTTATAGATAAATTAGGGGGACTTAATGGTTTGTCTGGCACTATAGCCTTATTACAACCACTATTAGTAAATGCCATTATAAAAGGCAAAATATTCATTAATATACCGTGATCAATTTTACCAAAACTGTATACAAACCCGCTTTGAATCATCATCATAATTCCTATTAAGAGGAATGATAATCTAGTTTTGACCCCAAGGACGATTAATACTGCCAATAACAATTGGAAATAAAACAATATTTCGAAGAATCTGCTTGAAGGCCAAGCATCAAAAATATTTGTAAAATTAAGGACATCTGGCCGGTATAATGAATTAGGTAATTCACCTAAATAGGACAAATCTCTAAAATAGATTAGAAAGAGCAATCCAACGGCTATGCGGTAATATTCTAGGTTTTCAACTTTTGTGACCCTATTTAATCTTTGATAGAATAACCTCAAAAAATTATTTAAGTCTATAAATCCTTTCACGTGATAAAATTTTATTTTGTACTGAATCCCGCAATTGAATTTTATAGGATCTATAAATGAAAAGAGAATCATCAAACCCCAAATTTTTTAGTCTTGCTTGATAAAATTTTTGGGCTTTTATTAATTCCGAATTTGAAAAACGATTAAAGTTGGTAAATCTAATAGGAATCTTATCTAATTTAATTTCTCGCGAATAGGAAGCTAGTCCAAAATTACTGAGTGCTATATGACTTAGATACCATTCTGGAATTGGATTTAAAAACTCCTTTACATCTATTCTTGTAATTGAATCATTTCTTTTTGCGTAGATTTCATGAGATCTAAAAGAAATCGAATCTTTTTTATGAATTAAGCTGGCCCCGGCTGGCATAATGACAGCAGGAAATATTTCAAGCCTTCGATTCTTAAGTTTAAGCATATAAGGAAGGAGTAGAAAAAATATTAATCCGATCGTGAGAATTAAATAATTATAATTATTCCAACTTTTCATTTTTCATTTATGTTCTGAGATACTCTTAATAAAATTAGCAATTCTATTTTACATGAATGCCTTTCACTTTGTACCCGTAACTTTTACTTAGATGACTCGCCCAGATGTCTGTCAAAGTATTCGATGAGCTTACCAAACAGATAACGTTCGTAATATCGCTCTCGACTCCATCCATGTGTGGCACCTGGAGCAAAGGCAAAGTCGAAGTCCTTACCATGTTTAATTAGTTCTTCAGCTAATACCGCTATGGTCTTAAAGGGAACCACATGATCCTGCATTCCATGGATGAATAGGAGTTTATCTTGCAGATTCGCTGCATACTTGATTGCTTTTCTTTCGAAGACCTCTGGATGTGTTTGTGGGCGACGAACAATCGCGACATCATCTGTACCAAAGAACAAAGGGTCAACAGCTGCAGCTGCAGCAACAAGTTTGCAAACAAACTGACACTACCTTGTGTTTTGCTTTCCGCTGCTGTCATTGTACAAACGCATTAAACCAAAACAAAAGCAAAAACGATTGAGCGGCCAAAACGCGATACAAGCACGCCCAA
>CAZDKB010000004.1:0-42580 GCA_964505885.1 uncultured Flavobacterium sp. | reverse complement strand
CCTCTGTTGGTGGAGGATTTATCTTTGATGCGGCAGATATGTTTTCTGCAAGTATTGCAGCATTTAACAGTGATGATAGTATGCGAATTGTCTTTGGAGTTGGATTTGGTTTCTAAACTCTCAGATTCTTTAAAACCTTATTTATGAACAAAAGAGACTTCTTAAAAAACATTTCCTTAGCTGTATTAGCAGCTCCTTTTGCCGGAAGTGCTTTGGCAGCTTGTGCAGATGAAGCCGCAAAAACTTCGCCAAAGAAACTGGCCTCAAAAGATGATTTTTGGCTAAAAGTAAGAGAAGATTATAAGCTTAAGCCAGATTATATCAATCTTGAAAGTGGTTATTATAACATCATTCCTACTCCTACTCTCGAGGCTTTGCATAAGCATATTGATATGGTAAATTATGAGGGCTCTTATTATATGAGAACGGTTCAATGGGATAATAAGAAAAGAGCTGCTGAAAAATTAGCTAACATCATCGGTTCCACTTCGAAAAATGTAGTCATCACCAGAAACACCACAGAATCCTTAGACATGGTTATCAAAGGAATGGATTGGAAAGAAGGTGATGAAGCCGTTTTTGCCAAGCAAGACTATGGTGCCATGAAAGTAATGTTCGAACAAATAGCGGATCGTTATGGAGTTATCAATAAGGAGGTTTCCGTACCAAATCATCCTAAATCTGATGAAGAAATCGTAAAGATCTATGAAGACGCGATTACTCCAAAGACGCAATTACTGATGGTTTGTCATATGATCAATATCACTGGACATATTTTGCCCATCAAAAAAATCTGTCAAATGGCACATAGTAAAGGTGTAAAAGTGATGGTTGACGGTGCCCACTGTATAGGTCATTTCGAGTTTGACATCAAAGACCTTGAATGTGATTTCTATGGGTCCAGTCTCCATAAATGGATGGCCGTTCCTCTAGGAACGGGTATGTTATATATAGCAGATGAACATATAGATACTCTATGGCCTGTTTTTGCTGAACATAAAAGGGAGCCTGGGGATATTTCTCGCTTGAATCATACTGGAACTCATCCTGTTTATCATGATCTGGCCATAGAGAATGCCATTGATTATTACAACCTATTAGGAGGATCAAGAAAAGAAGCTAGAATGCGGTTTTTACAAGAATATTGGACCTCAAAGGTTAGAGATCATAAAAATATTGTTGTTAATACACCCAAAGAATCTCATAGAGCATGCGGAATTGCAAACGTTGGAATAGAGAGCATTAAACCTAGCGATTTGGCAAAACGGCTAATGGATGAATACAAAATATTTACCGTTGCTATTGATTATGCAAATGTTCGTGGGTGTAGAATTACACCTAATGTTTTTACTACGACCCAAGAGCTCGATGTATTTGTTAGTGCTTTAAAAGAGATGGCATCCAGCTAAGTCATGATTAATAGGCAACCATTTAGACTCTTTTCAGGTCTAGTTATTTGAAAACAAAAACTTTTTGTTATGAAATCATTTAAGTTTATTCTGATTGCATTACTGTTTTCTGTCCCCCTATCTGCGCAGAAAAAATTCTCATCATTGCCATTAGACCCAGTTTTTGTAACTACGGATTATGATAATTTCTGGAAGGCATTTGATGAATTAGATTCGATCAAAACGAATCCGTTTTCTAAATATCTCATGGATGCTTCTGATGGTTTGAAACCTTTTGTAGATTATATGAATGCAGACTCCTTGTATCAGACAGTTTTAAAAAGAAAAAATGACTATCTCAAATCTAGACCTGTATTAAAAGGTATTGATGGTTTAAAAAAGAAGGTTCAGGCAAGTTATAGTGCAATGAAGTATTGGTATCCGAGGTCTACATTTCCTCCAGTTTACTTTGTAGTTGGAAGGTTCACTTCTGGCGGAACAGCATCTCCAAATGGATTGGTGATTGGATCTGAAATGCTCGAGAACTTAGAGGGCCTGAACGGACTCATCTCTCATGAATTGATTCATTATCAACAGTCGGTAGGAGGCACAAATAATCTTCTGAAACAAACCCTTATTGAAGGAAGTGCAGATTTTATTGGAGAGCTTATTTCAGGAGATCATATTAATATGACTGCGATGAATTATGGTAACAAAAACGAAGAAGCTTTATGTAAGGAGTTTGTTAGTGTTATGCTGAAAGATGACTACCAAGATTGGTTATATGGAACAAGTGGAAAAGACGACAGAGCAAAGGATCTTGGCTATTGGATGGGTTATAAAATATGTGAAGCATACTTTAATAATCAGGAGGATAAGCTTCAAGCAATTTCTGACATATTGAATATTTCCGACCCGTTAGAATTCACTATAAAGAGTGGTTACCTGAAAAAATTTATGAATTAGAATCAAAGAAAGGTAGGGTAAATTAGATGTTGCTTGTTAACTAATAAACAACACATCATGAAAAAATCGCTATTTTACATTTGCCTACTCACATTATGCACGCTAACATCGTGCTCCAACAATCTTAACGATCTAATAGTCATAGAAGACCCTAACTCGGTCAATACTAAAAATAAGATTTTACCACTTGGTGCTTCTCGTGTTGAAGGTGCCAGGCCTATTTTTGAAAGCTATCGATATGAACTATGGAAAAAACTAATTGATGGAGGATATGAGTTTGACTTTTTAGGATCCAACCTCGATGAATCTTCATATTCTAATTATTCCAATCAATCCTTTGATAGAGATCACTCTGGATATAGTGGATTTACTTCGGGTCAAATCTTAAATAATTTGAACTCTTGGCTACAATCGGCTGGAACTCCAGATATTGTATTATTGAGTTCTCCTGGTGGAAATGACGCCCTGCTAAATCTTTCCTACGATACAGCAGTAGCCAACATAAATTCGATCATAGATATTCTTCAAGATCGTAATCCGAATGTCACCATTATCATTGAGCAATTAGCTCCTGGTAAAAGCGAAATCATGACTCAAACACTAACAAATTACATGATGCAAATGCAACAGGAAGTAATCTCAATTGCAAGCAATCAAACAACTTCTACCTCTAGAATACTCGTTGTGGATATGTTTACAGGGTTTAATGATACTTT
Source organism: uncultured Flavobacterium sp. (assembly GCA_964505885.1). GTDB lineage: Bacteria > Bacteroidota > Bacteroidia > Flavobacteriales > Flavobacteriaceae > Polaribacter. The sequence goes on along the minus strand of CAZDKB010000004.1, from coordinate 39,510 downwards.
ATTAGCAGATGACGTTCATTATAATGAATCTGGAGCAAGGTTTATTGCAGACAGGTATTATATGATACTGCAAAGTATTTTAGAATAATTACCTATAGATTTCTACTGAATTAATCTTTCATAGGCAGATTGTAAAGGAATCTACCTTTATACCCTTTTCTATGTTCTTCATCGGCTACATATAAAAGAGAGTCCTTGAAGGTTACAGATTCCATTTGAGTCAGAAAATCGAAAGAGTACTCCCGACAGTTTCCAGAGAAAAAATCATCGGATTCAAAATCCGTGAATGTCCATGCCGATTTGTTATTTATAATCACCACCTTCTTACCGTCTTTACTAATATCAGCCGCTGTAATCCAGCAGAAATCTTCAAGACAGGCCATAAAATCGGAAATTAACTCAGCCTCATGCTTCCCTTTTTTGTTGGGAACTCTGTATAAAAACGTCCTACCAATCTGATTCTTTACATGGCTCTTGGTGAAGATGTAAAAATTACCTTTCCATTCAAAGAAACTTTCCACATCATAATACTTGCGTTTGGGTGGAAATTCTTTTTGTTCTGGAAATGAAAACTTAATCTTTTGTACATCAATTTTTTCCTCACAGATAAGGTCTATCTTATTGATTTTATAGATCTGTAAGTTCTTTCTATTATTTCGGTTATTTCCAAAATCTCCGATATATAAATTACCTACTGAATCTTGGGCAATATCCTCCCAGTCTCTATTCTTTGCATCAATCTTCAACTTGCGCAACATTTCACCTTTTTCATTCACCAAATAAACGGAGGAAGAGTTTCCACTATCATTGATCATCCAAAAGGCTTTCTCATTGGCATCGTATTGAATTCCTGAAACCTCTTCTAAATCTTCCGGAAGTTTTGCTTTGATTACTAAATTCCCATAATCAGTAATCACAGGTGTTTCACAATTCGTAAAAAGAAACAAGACAACAATTGTAATAGGTAAATATTTAGCAGCAATTTTTTTCATAATCTCTAAAGTGAAGTTCCACCATCTAAGGTAATGGTTTGACCGGTCATAAACTTCGTTTGATCTGAAGCTAACCAAACAATTGCATCTGCAATCTCAACAGCATCACCATAGCGCTTCATGGGAATGATACTTTTTAACATAGTATCCATTTCTGGTTTTGCTGATATAAGTCGATCGAGCAAAGCAGACTCGGTATAACCCGGACAAACCGCATTGATTCGAATACCTGTTTTCGCATACTCTAAGGCTGCCGATTTAGTCATCCCAACAACCGCGAACTTACTGGCTGAATAAGACAAGTTATTTAAAGAAGCTTTCAAACCTGCCAATGATGCTACATTCACGATATTTCCGAATCCTTGCTTTAACATTTGCTGAAGTGCTAGCTTCATACAGTAAAAAACTCCTGTCTGATTTACAGCTATCACAGAATTCCAATCTTCAAGTGTATAATCTGCCGTTTTTAGCAGATGTTTAGGGCCTATTCCTGCGTTATTCACCATTACATCTAGTTGCCCATAAAGGGCAACGGTATGCTGGATCAAATTTTCTACTTCTTCAAACTTAGCTACATTGGCTTTTACCGCAGTTGCTTCACCAAAATTCTGTACAATTTCATCTACAACGGCCTGAGCTTTTTCTAACTTGATATCAGACACGACTACCTTTGCTCCAAAATGTGCAAAGTGTTTTGCTGTCGCTTTTCCTATTCCCGATCCTGCACCGGTCACAATGACAACTTTATCTTTTACTTGCATACTTTCTTATTAATCAATTGACTTCGTTTGAATAGCTTTCATCGCCAAATTACAACATAATTCTGCCGCTTTATTTAAATTGGCAAATCGAGGATCTGTTGTCAATCCTTTGTTATATCGATAATAAATTTGCTGAGCAATAACAGCAATTTTAAATAAACCAAAAGCATAATAGAAAACAATATTCTGAAGTTCTCTACCCGATTTCTGAGCATATATTTCCACGACTTCACTTCTGATAGGATTTCCCTCAAAAATAGTTGGAGAAGGAATTCCTTGTTTCACAAAATCGTGATCAGTGGCAACTGTCCAATATCCTAAGGAAGTTCCCAAATCCATCAAAGGATCTCCTAAGGTTGCCATTTCCCAATCCAGCACAGCTGTGATCTCATCCCAAGAATCGTCCTTAAAAACAACGTTATCGTATTTATAATCATTGTGAATCAAGCAATGATCATATTGTTTGGGCTGATGTTCTTGCATCCATTGCATCACAGCTTTAGCAGCAGGCACATCTTCGGTTGCTGCTTTTAGATATTGCTTTCCCCAATTAGTCACCTGTCTTTCTACATAACCTTCTGGTCTTCCCAAGTCAGATAATCCTGCCGAATGATAATCCAATTGATGCAATTCAACAAAAGTATCTAACCATGAATTCGAAATAACTTTGTATTGATCTGTTTCGATATTTCTGGATTTGGCTTCTTTATAATTTAAGATGATCCCCTCAACCTTTTCCATGATATAGAACTCTGATCCCAAGACCGATGTATCATCCGTATATGCAAACATTTGAGGTACTTTTGAAAATTCTTTCTGCACTCCGCTTTGCACCTTGAATTCACGACTCATGTCATGACCTCTTTTGATCGCACCGACAGGGGGTTTTCTTAAGACATACTCCTTGTCTTCAATATTGAGAAGATAGGTAAGATTAGAATACCCATGAGTAAATTGCTTTACAAACAATTCGCTTTCAAGAGAGCTAATCAAGTTTTTGGATCTTAAGAATTGTTTCAATTCTTTCTCTGGTAACTCCTCACCTTTTCTTACTTGCTGATTAGGAAATTCACTCATAGTTTTCCATATTTTCGAATGACACTTTTCCCCAATTGATACATATGAACTTCATCGGGTCCATCAGCTAATCGAAGCATTCTTGCGAAAGCGTAATAATGGGATAAATAAGTATCTGGCCCTACTCCTTTTCCTCCGAGGATTTGAATGGCTCTGTCTATCACATTTAAGGCCATATTTGGGGCCACAATCTTGATCATAGCGATTAGATCTTTAGCTTCTTTATTTCCCAATTTATCCATTTTATCCGCAGCAGATAAAGTGAGTAATCTTGCTTGTTCTATTTCACACTGAGATTTGGCAATCTCTTGTCTCATACTACTGAAATCATAGAATTTTTTTCCAAAGGCTTCTCGCTCCATGGTGCGTTGTGACATCAATTCTAAGGCATATTGAGCCATTCCAACCAATCGCATACAATGATGAATTCGACCCGGACCTAAACGTCCTTGAGCGATTTCAAAACCTCTTCCTTCACCCAAAATGAGATTCTCCTTAGGAACACGAACATTGGTTAACTGAATCTCTGCATGACCTTCTGGTGAATCATAGAACCCCAATACAGATAAAGGTCGAATGATTTCCAATCCAGGAGTATTCATAGGAACCAAGATCATACTTTGTTGCTGATGACGATGTGCATCCGGATTGGTTTTCCCCATAACAATTGCCACTTTGCAATGTGAATCCATTCCACCTGAAGACCACCATTTTCTTCCATTAATCACATATTCGTCACTATCTAAAACTATGGACGTTTCAATATTGGTTGCATCAGAAGAAGCCACTTCAGGTTCTGTCATTAAAAAAGCAGATCTAATATCACCATTCATCAGAGGTACAAGCCATTGCTTTTTTTGAGCTTCACTACCATATTTAGCTAAGACTTCCATATTTCCCGTATCTGGAGCCGAGCAATTAAAGACTTCTGAGATCCAGATCTTTTTTCCCATGATCTCGGCCAGGGGAGCATATTCTAAATTGGTCAATCCCGGACTCAAATCTCCGTAATCCTTGGGTAAAAAGAGGTTCCACAAACCTGCCTCTTTTGCTTTTTGTTTCAAATCCTCCATTCCGGGCCAACGCTTCCAGAGATTCTCTGGATTCTGTTGAAATGAAACAAATTCCGATTCTACAGGAACAATATGCTCTTGGATAAAAGCATTGAGTTTTCTTTGTAAATCTTTAGATCTATCTGAATATTCAAAATTCATAGTTTTCAATTATCAGTTGTCAGTGATCAATTATCAAGAAGTATAAAACATTGATAATTGCTAATTGATCATTGTAAATTGTTATCCCGCTATCATATAACCACCATCTGCAGTATAAACACCACCTGTCATATATGCTCCAGCATCAGAGGCTAATAAACAAGCCAAGCCAACCATTTCTTCAGGTTGCCCCATTCGGCCAGATGGTATGGTTTTTTCAATTTTATTTAAGAGCTTCTCATTTGTCCAAAGAGCTGCACTGAATTTGGTTTGTATTAAACCAGGACAAATAGCATTGGCTCTTACTCCAAATTTCCCCCATTCTTTTGCTTGGTTCTTGGTGAGCATTAATAAAGCCGCTTTACTTGTACTATACAATCCCAAGCCAGCTCCCGGAGTTAACGCTTCTACAGACGCAATATTGATCACACTCCCATTCTTATTGGTCTGCATAAAAGGTAACACCAAATTAGACAATGCCCAAGGTGCTTTTACATTTACATCCATAATCTTATCAAAGATTGCTGGATCGACATCTTCAATTGGACCAAAAACAGGATTGATAGCTGCGTTATTTACCAGAATATCTATTCTACCAAATGCTTCTATTGTTTTGGAAACTAAATTCTGACGTTGTTCTTCTTTACCAATATGACAAGCAATTCCGACTGCTTTTAAACCTTCCTTACTGAATTCGGAAACGACCTCATCACAGGCTTCTTGATTTCTGCTGCTCACAACTACTGAAGCTCCTTTTTCAGCTAAGCCTTTGGCAATCGCCTTTCCTATTCCTTTACTTGATCCCGTTATGATGGCTACCTGACCATTCAAATCAAAGCTCGCACTGAGCTTGTCGAAGTGTTGATTTACATTCATTAGATAATAGGTTCTGAGTCTTGTTTGATGGTTATTCTTTCTGAGTTCAGTAAGATCTCAGCCAAACCACTAGTCTTTGGTAATTCGTAAGTATAATAGTACTTCATTGCATGAAGTTTACTATCGTAAAAATCTTTGGAATATTTTCCGTCTCCTTTGGAAGCATTCACTGCTATATCAAGCCATGTCCATGACATTAAAATAAGGCTTAAAAACTCCATAAAAATAGAAGCATCCGCAAGATATCTCTCGTAATCGCCCTTCATTGCATGAGGCATTAAATGACCTAATACCTTCTGGGTCAGTTTGAGTTTACCTCCTAAACTTTGAGCATAAGCTTGTAAGCTTTCAATCTGAGAAGCAGCTCCTATGGTTTTCATTATCTCTGCGGATAGTAACTCTAGCGCTTTTCCATTTTTCATCGGAACCTTTCGGCCTAAAAGATCTTGAGACTGGATTCCCGTTGTTCCCTCATAGATAGAAAAAATTCGGATATCACGATAGTATTGTTGCAATATGTAATCTTCACAGAATCCATATCCCCCTAAGACACTTACTCCAGAGCTTACGGCTTGCATTCCGGCTTCTGAAGGATGCGTTTTTACAATTGGAATGATCATCTCCAACAACAAATGATATTTCTCTTTCTCTTCTGGAGATTCCGCCGTTTCAACTAGGTCATAATACTTGGCTGCTAACATGACCAAACTCATGGTTCCTTCAACAATTGATTTTTGCTGAAGTAGCATTCTTCTTACATCAGGATGATTGATGATCAAGGTTTGTCTCTCATCTGGGTTTTTCTTTCCATCACTGGATAATTTTCTTCCTTGCGGACGCTCGTTTGCATATTCTAGCGAAGCATAATAAGCAGCACTTGCAATTGCTGAAGCACCTCTACCTACAGCAATTCTCGCTGCATTCATCATTAAAAACATATAACTTAAGCCTTTATGAGCTTCTCCAACAAGCCATCCTTTGCAGTCTTCTTTATCTCCAAATCCAAGATGAGTTGTACAATATCCTTTCTGACCCATTTTCTGGAAATCAGCCACAGTAGTAACATCATTGGATTCTAAACCCCCATCTTCAGTTGGCCGATTTTTAGGAACTACAAATAATGAAATTCCTTTGGTTCCTTTTGGTGCTCCTTCAATTCTGGCCAATACCAGATGAATTACATTCTCCGTAAAATTGTTATCACCACCTGAAATAAAAATCTTCTGACCAGAGATCTTGTACGATCCATCGTCAGAAGGGGTTGCTTTTGTAACAATATCAGATAAAGAACTTCCGGCTTGAGGTTCGGTCAAACACATGGTTCCTCCCCAAACTCCAGCAAGCATGTTGGGCACATAAGTTTGATTCAATTCTTCATTGGCAAAATGTATGATCAATTCTGCCGCACCTTGGGTTAAGGCAGAGTATCCTGGCAGATGATTATTCGCCGCATCTAGAACATAGAAAGCTGCGGTTTGAGTCATCAATGGAATTTGCAATCCACCTACTTCATAATCAAAAGGAGCTGAGATGAGACCCAATTCTCCTCCTTGATACATCATTTTCTTTACCTGTTCGTGTACAATGACTTTTCCATCTTTATGATAGGCAGGATTCTCATCCATCTCTTTAAAAAAGGGAAACAATTCTCTATCAGCAAAATCCTTTACTGAGTCGAGGAACATATCCAAAGACTCTTTATCGTGATCTTGGAATCGCTCTCTGTTTAATAAACCTTCGAGATTGTGCACATCATAAAGCATGTATTTCAATGTATCAACATCTACATACTTCTGTGGCATATTTAGTTTGTTTTGAGAAAAAGACTAAAGACCGTTTTGTTTCCAGAGAAAGGCATAAAAGACTAATGTCTATTAGTCTAAAATTTGACAGTCTAATTGTCTTTAATTTATAATTGATTTTTAATCTTGTTAAGCTCTGCTTTAACTGCTTCTAATCTACTAATAATTTCGTGATTATTCACCACTCCTTCAGGGTTTTCTTTGAGCTTTTGCTTAGCGCCATCAAGGGTAAAACCTCTTTCTTTAACAAGATTATAAATGAGTTTAAAATTGGCTACATCATCCGGGGTGAAAAGTCGATTCCCTTTAGCATTTTTCTTTGGTTTGATGATGTCGAATTCTTTTTCCCAAAATCGAATCAATGAAGTATTCACAGAAAAGGCCTTTGCCACTTCTCCAATTTTGTAATAGCGTTTTTCTGGTAAGTCTATATGCATGCCGTAAAGTTAATCAAAAGATTGACCTTCTTTCTCTGCAGCGATCTGCATTGCTAAAAATTCTTCTGGTGTTAGGTCACCGTAGTAGTAATTGATCGGATTTAGCGCCACTCCATTTTTGTGAACTTCGTAATGCAAGTGCGGAGCAACAGATCTTCCGGTATTTCCAACATACCCAATGATATCTCCGCGTTTAACCTTTTGACCTCTTCTCGCTTTTATCTTACTCATATGGGCATAGATGGTTCTGTAACCATAACCATGATCAATATAAACTACCTTTCCGTAAGTTGCACTTCTTCTAGCTAAAACAACTTTTCCATTTCCAGAAGCGTAAATCGGAGTTCCTGTAGGTGCCTTAAAATCCATTCCTTTGTGGAACTTTCTAATTTTCAAAATGGGGTGCATTCTCCATTTATAACCAGAGGCCACGTAGGAAAGATCTTCTTTTTTTACTGGCATAATAGCGGGTAATGAGGCCAACATATTTTCTTTCTCCTTGGCGAGATCAACAATCTCATCTAATGATTTGGACTGAACTACGATCTGTTTCGAGAGTATATCCAATTTCTTGGTAGCATTGATGACCAATTGAGAATTGTCATAACCCTCTAAATATTGATAGCGATTCACCCCTCCAAAACCAGCTTTGCGCTGTTCTTCTGGAATTGGATTTGCCCCAAAATAAGCTCGATAAATATTATTATCTCTGTCTTGCATCTGCGATAAAATCTGAGAACTTTCATCCAATCGCTTGTTCAATACTTCGTAATTGAATTTTAAATTCTCGAGTTCATTTTCTATCGCTATATGATCAGGTGTTTTCAAGAATTGGCTAAAGACAATAAATCCAGTAAACATTAAAACAAGACCCACCAAAACACTTAGCAAAATAACCCTAGACACAAAACCCTTTGAGGTTTCTATCTTGCGGTAGCTTAAGGTCTCCGAATCGTAATAATATTTTACTTTTGCCATACGTGTAAATACACTACTTTTGTGAGCTGTAGAGGTCTATATCATTAGTAACCTCCGCTCATATAACTAACAAAATTACAAAATGTTTCAATAATGCATTTTTTGAGACATTTTTTATAGTTAAGTTAACAAGAAAAACTAATCTGAGAAGCTCAAATATCGTTTCATGAAATCTCAAGAGATCCGATCTAAATTTTTAGAATTCTTTGAAGGAAAATCACATGCTATTGTTCCTTCATCACCTATGGTTTTAAAAGATGACCCAACCCTTATGTTTACCAACTCGGGTATGGCCCCATTCAAAGAGTTTTTCTTAGGAAATGGGATTCCTAAAAGCAATAGAATTGCTGATACGCAAAAGTGTCTTAGAGTTTCGGGTAAACACAATGACCTTGAGGAAGTAGGATATGATACTTATCATCACACCATGTTTGAGATGTTCGGGAACTGGAGCTTTGGAGATTATTTCAAAAAAGAGGCAATTGCCTGGGCATGGGAATTGTTAACCGAGGTATACGGAATTCCAAAAGACATTCTATATGTAACCGTTTTTGAGGGAAGTAAAGACTCAGATAATCTTCCGATGGACCAAGAAGCATTTGACCTTTGGAAAGAGATCATTCCAGAGGACAGAATCCTCATGGGAAATAAAAAGGATAACTTCTGGGAAATGGGAGAGCAAGGTCCTTGCGGTCCTTGTTCTGAGATCCATGTAGATATTCGTTCAAAAGAAGAAAAAGAAAAGGTTGACGGAAAGTCTTTGGTAAACATGGATCATCCTCAAGTTGTTGAAATATGGAATTTGGTATTTATGCAATACAATCGTAAAGCCGATTCCAGTTTAGAAGACCTACCAGCCAAACATATCGACACAGGAATGGGATTTGAGCGTCTGTGTATGGTTCTACAGGATGTAAAATCTAACTACGATACAGATGTCTTCACTCCTTTAATCACTGAAATTGAAGTGATCACGAATTCAGATTACGGAAAATCAGAAGAAGTTGATATCGCAATTCGAGTGATATCAGATCACGTGAGAGCCGTAGCTTTTGCTATCGCAGACGGACAATTACCAAGCAATAATGGAGCTGGTTATGTGATCCGAAGAATTTTAAGAAGAGCTGTGCGATATGGATTTACATTCTTGGATAAAAAAGAACCTTTTATCTACCGATTGGTGAATGTTCTTTCCAAAAAAATGGGAAAAGCATTTCCAGAGATCAAAGCTCAAAAGCAACTGATAGAAAATGTGATTCGTGAAGAGGAAGCTTCTTTCTTAAGAACTTTAGATCAAGGTCTAATTCTTCTGAATCAAATGATCGTTGGTATGAAGTCCGATACCTTATCTGGAGTAAAGGCTTTTGAATTATACGACACTTATGGATTCCCGCCAGATCTAACTTCTTTGATTCTACGAGAAAGGGGATTAAGGATGGATGAAGCTGAGTTCGATTCGGAGATGCAAAAACAAAAAGAGCGCTCTAGATCGGCTAGTGAAAGTTCAACAGACGACTGGACGGTTCTTATCGAAGATAGAGATGCCGAGTTTATCGGATACGATAGCTTAGAAGCAAAAGTAAAGATCACCAGATACAGAAAGGTGACTTCTAAGAAAGATGGAGACATGTACCAATTAGTATTCAATTTAACTCCCTTCTATCCAGAAGGAGGAGGACAAGTTGGAGACAAGGGATACTTAGAAGATAATCAAGGTGATATTGTATACATTGTTGACACCAAGAAAGAAAACAACCTCATCATACACTTTACAAAAGACCTTCCTAAAAATTTAGATGGAAGCTTTACAGCGAGTGTAGATAAAAAACAGCGTTACAGAACGGCTGCAAATCATACAGCTACTCACTTATTACATCAAGCATTAAGAGAGATCTTAGGAACTCATGTAGAGCAAAAGGGATCTGCTGTTCATTCTAAATATTTGCGTTTCGATTTCTCACATTTCTCAAAATTAACTGTTGAGGAATTACGTAATGTGGAGAACTTTGTGAATGCAAGAATTGAAGGGAAATTACCCCTAGTTGAAAAGCGAAGTATTTCAAAGGAAGAAGCTTTAGCAGAAGGAGCAATGAGCTTATTCGGAGAAAAATATGGAGACACGGTTCGCTCGATACGTTTTGGGCAATCCGTAGAATTATGTGGTGGAACACATGTAGAGAATACTGCAGATCTTTGGCACTTCAAAATTGTTTCTGAAGGTGCTTCAGCTGCAGGGATCAGAAGAATTGAAGCTATTACAACAGATGCTGTTAAAGATTTCTATTTTGATCATAACAGACAGTATTATGAAATGCGCGATTTGCTGAATAATGCCAAAGAACCTGTAAAAGCATTAAAGTCTTTACAAGATGAAAATGCTTCTTTAAAAAAGCAGATTGAGCAATTATTAAAAGATAAGGCGAAGAACTTGAAAGGAGACCTGAAGAGTCAGCTTACAGAGATAAACGGAGTTCAGTTCTTAGCAACTCAGGTTGATTTAGATGCAGGAGGAATTAAGAATTTAGCATTCGAACTAGGTAGCGAATTTGACAACCTGTTCTTACTTTTCGGTGCTAATGTGAATGGAAAAGCTATTCTTACTTGTTATATCTCGAAAGAAGTTGTCGCGGATAAGGATCTTAATGCAGGAACTATTGTTCGTGAACTTGGAAAATTCATCCAAGGTGGCGGTGGTGGTCAACCATTTTTTGCAACTGCAGGAGGTAAAAATCCAGATGGGATTTCGCAGGCATTAGAACAAGCAAAAGAATATATCAAGTCTTAAGATGAAGAGTAAAGATTTAGTTTTCATTCTATTTCTAATCTCAAACTTTGTTTTGGGACAAACTTTTCCCGATTCTCAAAACCCAAACCGAATTGAAAATCAGGTAACCGGAAAAAAGGAAAGAAAAATAAAAGCTGAACAACGATTGATCAAAATTGTTCAAAGTGATGCGAAGTATGGAGAACTCTTATTAGCTCGAGAACAAGTTCAGAAAAGTAGAGTTGAGGCTAAAGTCCAGGCTTTAAATTCTCAATTGAAGGATCTCAAGAATACAATTGCAACATTGAAAAAAGACCAGACGGGAACTGAGAAAAGGGTCAAAAAGTTGTATCGATCTGTAATAAAAGTCACAAAAAGAATCAACAAAGAACAGCAGAAATTATTTGCTTTGAAGGAAAGGATAGGAATTATAGAAAAAGCTATTCTTCAGGCAACAAAAAAAGATGCTCAATAAAGTAATCAAGTTTGAAACTTCAAACCCATATACCACTTAGTAAAGAACCTCATTATCCAATTGACTATAACTCACAGTTGTTATTATTAGGATCTTGTTTTTCTGAGCATATAGGAGAGAAGTTGGATTATTTTAAGTTTCAAAGTCTGCAAAATCCTTTTGGAATTTCATTTCACCCAAAGGCTATTGAAAATTTGATCCTTAATGCTATCAATCAAAAGGAATATTTTGAAGAAGATATTTTCAATCATAACGAAAGATGGCATTCCTTTGAGGCTCACTCTCAACTCAGCAGTCATTCTAAAAAAGAGATTCTCGGGCAGTTAAATGAAGCTATCAGCTCTACGTTTCAGCAATTACAAAAAAGCTCCCATCTAATTATTACTTTAGGAACTGCATGGGTTTACCGACATATCGAATCGGATTCTATCGTGGCTAACTGCCATAAAGTACCTCAGAAGAAATTTTTAAAAGAGTTGTTATCAATTGATGAGATTAGTGAAAGTTTGGAATCAATGATTGCTTTGATTAGAGATATCAATCCAAAAGTCAATTTCATTTTTACCGTCTCTCCTGTGCGTCATTTGAAAGACGGGTTTATAGAAAACCAGCAAAGCAAAGCTCATTTGATCTCAGCTATTCATGAGGTGGTTGAACCAAAAAAACAGCTTTTCTATTTTCCTAGTTATGAGATCATGATGGATGAATTGAGGGACTATCGTTTCTATGCCGAGGATATGATTCATCCCAATCAAACTGCGATCGACTATATCTGGGAAAAGTTCTCAGAAAATTGGATCTCTGACAGCGCTAAGGAAGTGATGAATAAAGTAGACTCTATTCAAAAGCGACGTTCACACAAACCATTCAATCCTAATTCAGAAAAGCACAAAGAGTTCTTGATCAAACTCGAAAATGACATTACTGCTTTGCAAACAGAGCTACCTCAATTAAATTTATAATATACGTCAACTGTCGTATTTTTTACCACGCTAATCTTCATGAGATTTGAACTATTAATAAAAATCAAATTTTATGAAATTAGTAAGAACCATAATTTTGAGTGTCTTAATGATCGCTTTCGCTTCATGCGACAATAATAACGACACAGACCCTAATTGTTCAACTTCATGTAGTTACACTTTAACTGCAAATGAAACTGCCGGCTCAGTTCCAACAGCTCTTGAGGGAACTTTCACCTTAACTTATACGGAAATTGTCGCAGGAGCACCATTTGCCAATGCTGTTATGGGAAGTTTTACACTCACAAACAATACTTTGACTGTTGAAATCGACGGTATGGATTGTATCACTTTGAATAATCCTATACAGACCTCAGCTTCAGAAGTAACTTTTGTAGACAATTGTAGAGACAATCTAAAGTTTGCTATATCCGTAACTCAATCAGGAACCTTAAATGAGGTGAATGTAAGCAGCTTGTCAAACCAATTTTTCGGACAGTTTACTGAATAATATAGAGAAAAAGAGAAAGTACTAGCTCCAATCGGAATCAATGATTAGTTAATACAGGTTGAATCTTAGATTCATGAAATACTACACATTTCAATTGGAGCTTTTAAATGGAATCTAAAAATGGAATATCTTTTTCATTATTTCGCAATAATCATTGTCTGTACGTTGACAATAATTATGCATTATTTTACTCTTCATAGGCTTAAGAAAAGTACTTCTGAACATCTTTCTCAGTTACATGAAGAAATTGCTGAACAAGAACTACTTTATTCAAAATTGGAAAACCATTTAATAAAATGCGGTGATCTGGAATCTCGAAACCAAGCAAAGCTTGATTATATAAAGATGGAAATCATTCAGATTGACCATAGCTTATTAGAAATTTGTAAGTTTATCTAGTTTAGTCACCAACTTTCTGATCTCATGAGAAATTTTTTGCTCTGTTTTTTTCTTGGACTTTCACTCACTTGTTTCTCCCAAATGCAAGGTAAAATTGATAGCCTCTACCAACTTTACAATACTGAGAAATCTTCTATAAAAAAACACACTCTTTACTACGATATTGGAAGGATTTATGTAAATGTTAATCTCGACTCTGCAACCTCCATATTATCCAAAACAATTTCTGAAGCAAAAGACTTTAAGATCGACTCACTAATAGTGAAATCTCAATTGGGAATGGCTTTGGCCTTATCCAGGATGAACCAATATGATTCAGCTCATTTCTATTATAGGGAATCTGAAAATATTCTTAGAAACTTAGAAAATTCCGAATTACAGAAAACACTTTTTATCAATCGGGGAATCCTCTTCTTTTATCCGAGTGAATATGACAAAGCAGGTGATGAATTTCAAAAAGCTCTCGATGTTGCTCTTGAAGAAAATCATTATGAAGATATGGGACGATGCTATAACAATATAGCATTGTGCCGTGCTTATGTTGGCAAATATGAAGAAGCCCTAGAAATGCACTTTAAATCGGCAGAACTTGCAGAAAAATTAGGAAACCAGTTAAGTATTGCTCAATCATACAACAATATCGGACTTATTTATAAAGATCTAGAGGACTTTTCTACAGCCGAAGAATATCTTCTAAAATCTTTGACCATAAAAAAGAAAGAAGGAAGTAACGTTGATATCATTGGCGCTTACATAAACTTAGGGAACACAACAAGACAGATAGGGGTTGAAAAGAAGAATTTTGAAATATTAAAAAGGGCCAAAGATTATTATATCAAAGGTCTTGAGTTAAGTGAGAAGATCAATTATGTAAGAGGAAGGAACAACATATACACAAGTCTTTCTACCATTGAAACAACCTTAAATAACTACGATGCTAGTTTGACCTATGGCAGAAAAGCTCTGAAATTTAGCTTAGACAGTAAGGATCGCCAAAATGAAATGATTGCCAGAGTTAATTTAGGTGACGCTTTGCGCTACAAAAGGAAATTTACTGAGTCAGAAAAAGAGTTATTAGTTGCCTTAGAGATAAGTAAAGAAATTAAAAGCCTCTATTATGAAAGAGAAACAGCACTTCTTTTAAGCAAATTATATGGTGAAAAAAGAGAATTCAAAAAGGCCTTTGAATATCACACAAAGTTTTACGCACTGAATGACTCCATTGCTTCAAAGGAGATTAAGAATAAAATAAATGAACTTGAAACAAAATATCAAACAACAAAAAAAGAAAAGGAAATAGCACTTCAAGAACAAGAGATATTAGACCAAGAACTAAAAATCCAGAATAGAAACCTGTATCTCTTATTTATCTCATCAGCACTGATAATTACCATTGTGATTGTATATGGTTTTTATAAAAGACAGCAGTTTAAAAGTCAGCAATTAAGAAAGGAAATAGACTTGAAAGATGCATTGGAAAAAATTAGAACACAGAATAAACTTCAAGAACAAAGATTAGAGATCTCGAGAGATCTTCACGATAATATTGGATCCCAACTTACCTTTATAATTTCGTCAATAGATAATTTAAAATATATTTCAAAAGACTTAAATGAGAAGCTCAGTGAAAAGTTAGCTGGAATAAGTTCATTCACCTTTGACACGATCCATCAACTTCGTGATACCATTTGGGCTATGAACAAAAATGAAATTGGTATTGATGAACTATACGGACGAGTACTTTCATATTTAGAAAAGGCCAAAAATATTGGTGGGGATATAATATTTGAAACCAATAATAGCATTAGTGAAGAAAATGTTTTAAGCTCAGTGCAAGGAATGAATCTTTTTCGAGTTGTTCAAGAAGCTATTAATAATTCTATTAAGCATTCAAAGGCAAAAAAAATAGCAGTTCAATTTTCTCAAATTGAGAATGGAATTGAAATTTCAATTAAAGATGATGGAATTGGTTTCGACAAATCAAATTTTGACCCAGGTAATGGATTGTCAAACATGGAACATAGAGTTTCCAATATAGACGGGAAATTATCAATTAATACTGAACTCAAAAAAGGAACAGAAATCATAATTAAGATCGCACTATGAAATTAAAAGTTGCCATAGCAGAAGACAATCATTTTCTCGCTAAAGCCATCAAAGAAAAGCTCTCATTTTTTGAAGACATTTCTATTAAATTCATGGCAAAGAATGGAGCGGAATTAATTGGGAAATTAGCGGAAGATCATAGGTTAGATGTGATTCTAATGGATATTCAAATGCCCGAAATGGATGGCATAAGAGCAACTGAACTTATTAAAAATCAACATCCCCAAATCAAGATCATTATGCTCACGGTTTATGATGATGATGAATACATTTTTAAATCCATCAAAGCAGGAGCCAATGGATACTTATTAAAAGAAATCCAAGCAGATAAATTGTACAACAGCATCTTAGAAGTAATAAATGATGGGGCACCCATGACACCAAGTATCGCCTTAAAAACCTTAAATCTTCTAAGGAATCCTAGTTTCGATTCTACTCCTGATCAAGATCTTGAGGAAATAAAATTAACGAAAAGAGAAACTGAAATTTTGGTGCAACTTAGCAAGGGATTAAATTATCATGGTATCGCTGATAACCTTATAATATCGCCATCAACAGTTCGAAAGCATATTGAAAATATTTATAAAAAACTAAGGGTACATAATAAGATGGAAGCGGTTATTAAGGCCAGAAGAAGAAATCTTATTTGATTTACAAAAAAAAATTGTAAATTCGAGACTGTTACTCCCTCAACAAAAAATGATACAAAAACTCGGCATAGGAATTTTAACCGGAGCCATCATTGGTCTTTTCATTACCTCCTTTTTTCTAGGACCTGAAACGCCAATAAAGGAACTTTTCTGGACCAAGATTACCGCAACATCTATGATAACTGGATTGTTTTGTGGTATTTATGGATACTTTTCTAGATCTAAATTTCAAGTTTTTATCATCTCCATCCTGATCGGTATTACCGTATTTTATGCGAAATATTGGATTACTGGACATCACTTTGATCCAGGTATTATGGGTGCATTTACAGGTGCATTGATAGGTGGAGTATTAGCTGTTGTTCGTAAGCTAACACATTCCTATAGAGTTTATCAAAGACTCGAAACTTTAAAGAAAAAAGGATTCAATAATTACGGTTAACCAACGTATTGATCAACATTCTGCCACGGACCTCCATTGATTACATCAATACCATTATGCTTTAAAAAGTCTGTTGCACTCTGACTTCTACCACCACTTTTACATACCGCGATAATAGGCTTGTCGAGAGCTTTGATCTCATCTAAATGATCTGGAATTGTGTTAAGAACAATATGTTTTGCACCCTCAGTATGGCCATCATTCCATTCCATTTGAGTTCGCACATCTAAAATGACAGCACCTTTATTTAAATATTCTTGAATTTTATCAGTTGATTCTTTCTTACTGAAGATTCCAAATAATCCCATTTTATATATTTTGAAGTTCGCTTTTGCGAATGATTTCTAATCCGTTTTCAATTAACTTTTTAAAAGATTCAGTTTCTTTTAAAGTTTCTAAATGATTTAGCAGTGCATCTTGAATATCTAACTCTTTGACAACTGCCATCTCATAAAGTTCCAAAGGTAATAACCAATCTTGATTAAACTCGGTTTTCAATCGTTTAAATACTCTTTCAATAAGTTGAGAGTCGATCGAATCATTTTCTCGATGATCTCTCACCTCTTGATAAAGATCGTATAAGGCTAATTCTTGATCAGAATAGTTGATTTTGTGAGTTTTCGTATCTGAAACCTTTCCAATTTCAGTAAAAGACTCAGGGTCTGCCGGTCCGGCATAGGCTGAAATCAATTCCTTACCTATCGCCATATCATAGATTCCCCAGTCTGGTTGGAAGAGCACCTGATCTTTATAAGTTACAGTGCAATTGTCGAGTGTAATTATTAATATTTTTCCTCTAAGGTCTCTTGTTCCAGTAATAGCTCTTCCTTCAACCACAACTCCACTTTCAAACTCCAATCTCATGGTTTCTCCTTCATAGATTCCGTAAGCTTTCAAGTCTCGTGGACTCATATCCTCTATTGGAAGATTGATACCTCTTAATTTTCCAACTGGACTACCAAACCCATGGGCATGATAGGAAGTTCCATGACCAATTAATTCCTTGTCTCTATTCGCCAAAGCAGTTGGACCTGTTGTTTGAAAATAAGCAACATTTCCACGCTTGTCTTCAATAACATTGGTAAACACCCCAGAGATTTGTACTCCCGTTGTTAATTCTACTGTTCCTAGGTTTTTCGAATCAATCAGTTTTTCAACTCCTTTCAATCCGCCTCGTCTCAACGCCATCGTATTGGCAAACTCATCTAAAACTAGACTCAAATAGGCAAAATCAGGAGTTACAAATAATTGAGGTTGTGGTTTAGTGATATCAAAATTTTGAGTTGCTGCATCCAAAGAATAAGGGAGCTTCTTCACATTTGATGTCATACACCATTCACTCTCACCTATAGAGGACAGTAATCCCGCACCGTAGATCTTTGGATCGTTTACATCACCAATCAAACCATATTCAACTGTCCACCAATGTAAGTTTCTAATCTGAGACATTTCTGATAACTCGCCCATATTCTCTTGTAAATACTCAACTTGCTTTTGAGCCGCATCTATATCTTTTTCAGATGAATTTGGATCCTCTTTTAAAATCGAGAGTAATCGAATTGCCTCATACATTTCATAATCTTTGGAAGATGAAATTGCCTTACTTCCAATCTCGCCAAATCTGCGTAAGTATTCAGAGTACTCCGGATTTGCAATAATGGGCGCATGACCGGCTGCCTCATGAATAATATCTGGCGCCGGTGTATATTGAATATGATCTATAGTTCTCATGTCTGATGCAATCACCAAAACATTATAGGCTTGGAATTCCATAAAAGCATTTGGAGGAATAAAACCATCAACAGAAACAGCTGCCCAACCGATTTCCTTTAGGATACGATTCATTCCCTCCATATGGGGAATACTTTCAACGGAAATCCCCGTCTTGTCTAGTCCATCTACATAAGAATCATGAGCAACCCGACTCAAATAGTCAACATTCATCCGCATGACGTATCTCCAAACAGCCTGATGTTGAGCGGTATACTCTTCATAGGGTTGCTTTACCACAAACTTGTGCAGATGCTTTGGCAGCTTTTTGGTAACTTCATTAAGTTCAAAATGAGAATCCATTAAAAAAAAGGCTTTAATTGCTCGTAAAATTACGGAATTCTCATTTGAGAGTCAATGCAGTTGTAACATTTTTAACAATATATCTACCTATAATTAAAACCTTAAAACAATTGCTATGAGTTTCGGTGGAGCTGTGAGTTCTATGATGACCTCACTTAAAAACAACAAAAGAGAGAGAAAAAGTGTCTTAAAGAGATTAAAAGATAATCCTGCAGAATATGGAGATAGCGGAAAACTTCATTTTAAAAACAAAGCAACAGAGTCTCAACTTCAAACAATCCGTGAAAATATCAAACGTGAAAACAGAAAAAGAATACTGAAAAATGTAATCATTATTAGCATTTTTATGGCCCTATTAATCTACTTTATCGGTTTCGTAAAAATTTAGATTTTGCCTTAAATTCTTTCTTATTTTTACGTATCAAAACAGGTAAAATGAACAAGAAAGTTATTCTTATGATCCTAGATGGATGGGGGATTACTCAAGACCCTAAAGTATCGGCCATCTACAATGCAAAAACTCCATTTATCAATTCTTTGTATGGCGATTATGCGAGCTCAGAATTAAGAACAGATGGTGAACACGTTGGATTACCAGAGGGACAAATGGGTAATTCTGAAGTAGGTCATATGAATTTAGGTGCAGGAAGAATTGTTTATCAGAATTTGGCGAAGATTAACATTGCAGTGCGTGAGGGCAATCTTGCAAAA
This sequence comes from uncultured Flavobacterium sp., assembly GCA_964505885.1. GTDB lineage: Bacteria > Bacteroidota > Bacteroidia > Flavobacteriales > Flavobacteriaceae > Polaribacter. Next base: position 20,280 of record CAZDKB010000004.1, on the reverse strand, counting down.
GAAAAAACATTGATCGAAGCATTTGACTATGCTAAAAATAATGGCAAGAATATTCATTTTTTAGGCCTTGTTTCAAATGGAGGAATTCACTCTCATATCAATCATTTGAAAGGTTTATTGGATGCTGCCAATGATCATGGTCTTTCTAATGTATATGTGCATGCATTTACCGACGGGAGAGATTGCGATCCAAAATCTGGAAAGTATTTCATCAATGACATAGAAGAGCATATGTCCAAAACCACAGGTGAATTGGCTACGATCACGGGGCGTTATTATGCCATGGATAGAGACAAACGCTGGGAAAGAGTAAAGTTGGCTTATGATGCTTTAGTCAATGGAATTGGATCAAAATCTACCAATGCTGAACAAAGTATTTTAGACAGTTATGCAGATAATGTAACGGATGAGTTTATCAAACCAGTAATCATGACGGGTACTGATGGAAATCCTAGGGCAACCATCAAGAAAGACGATGTGGTGATCTTCTTCAACTTCAGAACGGACAGGGGGCGTCAACTAACAGAAGTATTGAGTCAATCAGACAATCACGAGTATAATATGCACAAGTTGCCTCTGCATTTCGTGACTTTGACTAACTATGATGAGACTTTTCAAAATATTCAAGTTGTCTACAATAATGACAACATAGAAAATACGCTTGGTGAAGTGCTAGAATCGGCTGGTAAAAAACAGATTAGAATTGCTGAAACAGAAAAATATCCTCACGTGACATTCTTCTTTTCTGGTGGACGAGAATCTGAATTTGAAGGTGAGAAAAGATTACTATGCCCGTCTCCAAAGGTGGCTACTTATGACCTAAAACCTGAAATGAGTGCCTATGAAATTCGCGATGCTATCATTCCAGAATTAGAAGAAGGAGATGTAGACTTTGTTTGTTTGAACTTTGCTAATGGTGATATGGTTGGACATACAGGAGTTTTTGAAGCCGCGGTTAAAGCTTGTGAAGCAGTAGATATTTGCACAAAAGATGTGGTTACCGCGGGATTGGAAAACGGTTATACAACTCTACTTATTGCCGATCATGGGAATTGTGAGACCATGATCAATCCAGATGGAACACCTCATACAGCACATACAACCAACCCTGTACCATTGATATTGATTGACAAGGAGTTAAATTCCATAAAAAATGGTATCTTAGGCGATATCGCACCTACAATCTTGCATTTAATGGGTGTTGATCAACCTAAAGAAATGACTCAACAATCACTGGTATAATGACAAAAAAAATAATCTTTGCCTTTCTTTTTACTGCATCTAGTTTACTTGCATTCGGGCAGGCAAAGCAAGACAAAAAAGGAAACTTAATTGGCTATGCCCAGAAGTCTGATTTCCTTAAAAAGCAATACAAAGGTTGGTTCGATTATCACTACAAAAAATACGAACCAGAGAAGAAGATTGTAAACAAGATCGAAAAGAAATTACAAGGGGTTTCTGTATTGTGTTTTATGGGTACTTGGTGCGGAGATAGTAGACGCGAGACACCTAGGTTCTATAAAATTATGGAAGCAGCTAAATTTGATTTTAACAAGAATTTCAAACTGATTGCATTAAACCGAGCCAAGAAAACTCCAGACAATCTTCAAAAGAATCATAATATTATCCGAATTCCTACATTCATATTTTACCGGAGAGGAAAGGAATTAGGTAGATATGTTGAGTATCCTAGAGAGAGCATGGAAAAGGACATTTTGAAAATATTAGAAGGTAAACACTATAAACATTCCTACGAAAAATAAGGTAGGTACACGTTCATGACTCTAAAAAATGTTTTTCTTATTGGTTTTCTATGTTTGTTCTGTACAGATATATGCGGACAAAATAAAGAAGATAGAAATGGTAATCTTGTAGGAAAATTAGAATTCACCGACTTAACTCAAGGAAAATTCAAGGCATGGTTTCAGCCAGAATATGACAACTATCAACCCAACAATAAAGTCATTAAAAAGATCAAGAAAACCCTTGAAGGAGTTAGCATAAAAGTCTTTATGGGTACTTGGTGTCATGATAGTCATAGAGAACTGCCAAGGTTCTACAAATTAATGAAAGAACTGGATGCAAGTTTTTCGAATTTTGAAGTAGTAGGATTAACTCGAGGAAAAAAGACCCCTGATAATTTGCAAAAGGGTTATAACATAAAGCATACTCCTTCGTTTATTTTCTTTAGAAACGGAAAAGAGATCGGACGATACGTTGAGCAGCCAAGAGAAACCATGGAGAAAGATTTTCTAAAGATCTTGAAAGGGAAGAAATACAAACACACATACCAAAAGTAAATGTTACCACATAACCATTTGATCATTGCTATAGATTTTGACGGAACCATTGTTGAAGATGCATTCCCAAAAATTGGGAAACCTATGATCTTTGCTTTTGATACGATAAAAAGGTTACAAAGTGAAGGCCATAGACTGATCTTATGGACCTACAGACATGGAAAAAGACTACAAGAAGCCGTAGATTTCTGTGCTGAAAATGGGATAGAATTTTATGCCGTTAACAAAAGTTATCCTGAAGAAGAATACGACGAAAACATAAGTCGTAAGATCCACGCTGATCTTTTCATTGATGATAGAAATGCAGGAGGATTTGTTGGCTGGACCGAAGTATATAAAGCCATCTTCAATCACGAACCAGAACAGAAAAAGAAGAAAGGACTCTTTTCTTTCTTAGGTCGTTAGAATCCTTCTTGGCTTCAAGGCATCAAAATATTCCCGTTCAATCGATTCTCTCACACTTGGGTGAGCTATCTTAACTAGTTCTTTCACCCTTTCCTTTATTGTTTTTCCGTACAAGTTGGCCACTCCATATTCTGTAACAATATATTGAACATGAGCACGCGTTGTAACTACTCCAGCACCGTTATTCAAAAATGGAACAATCCTGCTTACACCCCTGTTTGTAATTGAAGGTAAAGCAATGATAGCTTTACCACCTATACTTAAGGAAGCTCCTCGGATAAAATCCATCTGCCCTCCTACTCCTGAATAGAGTCTGCTTCCTATAGAATCAGCACAAACCTGACCAGTAATATCCACTTCAATGGCCGAATTAATTGCGACCATTTTTGGGTTCAATTTGATATGCGATACGTCATTTACATAATCACATGATCTTAATTCAACAAAAGGATTATCATCTACATAATCGTACAACCTTTTAGAACCAACTAAAAAAGTTGATAAAGACCTACCTTTATCTATAGCCTTATAATTTCCAGTAATCACATTCTTCAAAATAAGATCTATAACCCCATCAGAAAACATTTCAGTATGAAGCCCTAGATCCTTATGATTTCCTAAGCGGGATAAGACAGCATTAGGAATCGTTCCAATTCCCATTTGCAGTGTGCTTTTATCATCTATTAAATTTGCAATATGATCTCCTATTCGCTCTTCAATTTCTGTTGGCTCAGGCAATATCACTTCAGGGATTGGCATATCAACCTCCACAAAGGTATCGATCTCTGAAACGTGTATAATTCCCTCTCCATGAACTCTAGGCATTTGTGGATTGATCTGTGCTATCACATGATTAGCGTTCTCAATAGCTGCTAAAGTAGCCTCTACAGATACACCTAGTGAGCAATAGCCATGTTTATCTGGTTCTGATACATGAATCAGCGCTACGTCTATGGGTAAAATATTTCTTTCAAACAATAATGGAATCTCAGACAAAAATACAGGAGTATAAGAACCATTTCCTTCTCTTAATGTATGTCTTACATTCTTACCGATAAAGAAGGAATTCACATGAAAACTTTCTCGATATTCTGGATTAGCGTAAGGTGCCGGTCCTTCTGTATGTAAATGACAAACTTCTACATTTCTCAATTCTTCATGTCTATCTGACATAGCGCCCACTAATACTTGTGGAGTCGCAGCTGCTGCATGAACATAAACTCTATTGTTTGACTTGATTACTTTTACTGCCTCTTCTGCTGAAACTGATTGATACATTTTTCTTTCATTTAACTATACAAATCTAGCTTCAATCCCTTAGTAAAAAGCTGTCAAATGTCATGTTTTATGCAGGTTTACAAAATTTAATATCCCATTTAGAAAACACATTTTAATTTAAATTTTCAAGTATCTTTGTGCTCATTAGAAATAGAATATGATCGTAGTTAAGACAAAAGAAGAAATCGAATTAATGCGCGAAAGCGCTTTGGTGGTGTCTAGAACTTTAGGGATGTTAGCTAAAGAGGTAAAGCCTGGTGTAACTACATTATATCTTGATAAGCTTGCGGAAGAATATATTAGATCTCAAGGCGCAGAACCTGGGTTCTTGGGATTATATGGATTTCCGAATACCTTATGCATGAGTCCAAATGCACAAGTAGTACACGGTATTCCGAATGACAGTCCTCTTGCTGAAGGTGATATCATCTCAATCGATTGTGGAGCCATCAAGAATGAATTTTACGGAGATCATGCTTATACCTTTGCTGTTGGTGAGATCGACCCTGGAGTGAAGAAACTTCTCGATGTTACTAAAGAAAGTTTATACGCCGGAATCCGTGAATTTAGAGTGGGAAAACGAGTTGGAGATGTAGGTTATGCAATTCAAAATCACTGTGAGAAACATGGTTATGGTGTTGTACGTGAATTAGTGGGTCATGGTTTAGGAAGAAAAATGCATGAAGATCCTGAAATGCCGAACTACGGAAGAAGAGGAAGAGGAAAGAAGTTTGTTGAAGGCATGGTGGTAGCTATTGAACCGATGATCAATCTAGGGACGCATAAAACGGACCATTTGAGTGATGGTTGGACAATCTTAACGAGAGATAGAAAACCGAGTGCTCACTTCGAGCATGATGTCGCTATTGTAGATGGACAACCTGAATTACTATCAACTTTCAAGTATATTTATGAATCTTTGGGCATTGAAAGTGAAGAGGAAGATGAATTCCGCAAAATCCCACTAGTCCTTTAACTTCTCATTTTGGGTCTTTTCAAGGTCATATTAAATACAATTCCGAGACCAATACTGATCAAGCTCAGTTATTTGGCTCGCCCTTTTTTGTCGGTTTATCTTCGTGGAAAGAAATACACGGATCCAATAGATGGTAAGAGTTTTCGAAAGTTTCTTTCTTATGGTTATGAAATTCAAAGACCCAATGTGCTTTCTCCAAGCACACTTTCTTTGGAGCGCCACAGATTATTATGGCTTTATTTATTAAATGAGACCGACTTTTTTATGAGTAAGAAGAAGGTACTTCATATGGCTCCAGAGCAGTGCTTTTTAAAACGATTCAAAAAACTGAATCATGATTATACAACCGCAGATCTGTATTCACCCATAGCAGACGTTAAGGCAGATATTACCAATTTACCTTTTGAGGATAATTCCTTCGACATTGTTTTTTGCAATCATGTTTTAGAGCACATCCCTGATGATACCAAAGCCATGCAAGAATTGCATAGAGTTTTAAAAAGTGGTGGTATGGGAATCTTTCAGATACCACAAGATCTTAATAGAGAAAAAACCTTTGAAGATGATTCTATCACCGATCCTAAAGAAAGAGCAAAGATCTTCGGACAGTACGATCATGTTAGAGTCTATGGAAGAGATTATTTCGATAAATTAAGGTCTATCGGCTTTAGAGTTAAAGAAGTAAACTATTCCGCTAATCTTGCTCCAGAGTTAGTTGATAAATACAGATTGGCCCAAGGTGAGATATTACCAGTGGTCTTCAAGCACTAGTTTCTAAACTCTTGCAATAACCCCTCTTCATCAGCGTAAATCAATATAACTTTGAGTTCTTCTTTGGATTTCAAGAATTCTTTGGTTTTATCTAATCCCATTGCCATGAAAGCCGTAGCATAAGCATCTACATCAGCACAGTCTAGTGGAGCAATGACGGTAGCTGCTAATAAATTACTTTCTTTTGCATATCCTGTTTTTGGATTGATGGTATGTACATACTTATCACCACTATCTGTTATTCGAAACTTCCTGTAGTTCCCAGAACTTGCCATAGCCTTATCTCTTAAAGGAATTACATCATAGGCCGATCTTGTACCATCCGTATTCGGACTCTCAATTTGAACTACCCAACTTTTTCCACCAGGTTTTTCACCTCTTGTTCTTATCTCTCCTCCTATTTCCACTAAATAATTCTGTACATTCTGAGATTCTAGAAAACGAGCTACCACGTCAATACCAAACCCCTTGGCTACAGCATTGAAATCGAAATATATTCCCTCAGTCTCTTTTACAATTTCTCCATCCTGCACACTCACTTTATTAAAACCAACAAAAGTCATTAACTCTTTTACCTTCGTCGAATCTAAATCGTTTAACGGTTTTTCAGGTCCGAAACCCCAGGCATTCACTAAAGGACCTACCGTTGGGTCAAAATAACCGTCAGTTTCTCTGAATATTCTCAATGATTTCTCAAACACTTCTTCAAAGTAAGCATCAATTTTGATTCCAGATTCCCCTTTGTTAATTCTTGAGATATCCGAACTAGGAATGTAGGTAGACAAGGATTGATTTACTTCATCAAATAAACCATTTATCTCAGCTTTGAAATCTTTCGAGTTATCGTAATATATAATACTATAAGTCGTACCAAAAACAGATCCTTGTAATCGAATGGGCTCACTTATTTTTTCTTCGGATTTACAAGAACTAAAACCAAAGAAAAGAACTAAAATAAAAGTGAGGAAAACACGATTCATAATATGTAAGTTTTGTAGTGCAAAGATACTCTTTAAAGTTCTCATAAATCGTTCATAAATAATTGTTAATCGCAGATTTTTTCTTCACTTTATTTTTAAATTTGTGTAATTCTAAATTCAAAATCGAAAAAATGAAAAAAATCATAATGCTATTGGTTTGTGCAGCAATGGTAAGTTCATGTGTGTCAAAGAAAGAATATGCAGCCCTTGAATCACAGCACAAGAAGACGAAAGATGAATTAGTTGCCGTTAAAAATAGTTTGACAAAATGTTTGATCGAAAAAGAGAAATGTGAGTCGGAAACGGTAAGTCTTAAAAATAACATTGAGGAATTAAAGAAGGACAAGGAAAAGACTTTAGAATATGTTGATAACTTGACTGTTTTAACAAAAGGTGCAACAGATAATATCAAAGAGACTTTAGCGCAGTTAAGCAAGAAAGATAAGTATATCAATAGAATTAGAGCAGCAGCCTCTAAAAAGGATTCATTGAATCTTGTAGTTGCATTTCACTTGAAAAAAGAATTAGCAGAAGGAATTGATGATGAGGACATTGAGATCAATGTAGAAAAGACAGTTGTATTTATTTCAATTTCGGATAAATTATTATTTAAGAGTGGTAGCTATACAATCTCGGATAAAGCATTTGACGTATTAGAGAAAGTAGCGACTGTAGTTAACGGACAACCAGAAATGGATGTTATGGTTGAAGGTCATACAGATGATACTCCAGTTAAAGCAGATAACACAGTTTTAGAAGACAACTGGGATTTATCAGTAAAAAGAGCAACAGCGATTACGAGAGTATTACAATATAAGTACGGAGTAAAACCTAGTCGATTGATAGCTGCAGGAAGAAGCAGTTATATTCCCCTAGCACCAAACGATTCACCAGCAAACAAATCTAAAAACAGAAGAACAAAGATTATTATCTTACCTAAGATTGGTCAGTTCTTCGATCTATTAGAACAAAAAGCTGAGTAATTTAAAGTTCATTTATATTGAAAACGTCACGCATTGCGTGACGTTTTTTTATTCCAATATTTTAATAAAATCTTCAAAGGCTACATAATAGGGTTGATCTTTAAAAACGGGAAGTTCCACGCTCTCAGCATTCGCTATTCCCACTCCAGCGTACCAAACATGGGCATTTGATTTCTTGGCGTGCTCTTTAAAGGTTTCCATCCATAGAACATCATAGGTCTCCGGGTTCTGAATATTCGTAGTAGCTTTTACTAAGACAAAAATGGTGGGCTCTCCTTTCTTGAAAAGTACAAACTGTGGGTGTCTTTTTAACTGACTATTTATTGCCACAAACTCATACCCCATCTCCTGAAGTTTCTTTCCAACAATATTCATGGCTAAATTGTGTAATTCCTGCTCCGTCAACGCTCTCATCTGATATCTAATTTTATGCAAAATTAGGGCAAAAAAAAGAGAGAATCTACAGATTCTCTCTTCGTTTATATTTCATTGAAATTACTCGACCGCAATTCGTTTGACAGTCGCACTCGTTCCATCTTGAACTCGGATCAAGTAAACACCTGAAGCCGCATAAGACATATTTAAGGTGTACTTATATGAATCTCCCTCCTTCTTTAAGGTCTTCCATAATAAGTTTTGTCCCATCATATTAAACACATTCAGATCTAAATCCTCGATCAAGGTATCTGAAGTAATGCTGATCTCAAATTGATCATTCCCTAAGTTCTTGATTAAAAACTCTCCATTGATATCTAGATCAGCTACTGATAAAGGAGTAGAACAAATCTCCAATGACCAACCTAATAGATTACCTCCATCGAGATTTGCATCATCGGTGATTTCTAATGTCCAATCTCCTAAAGAAGACATTCCGTTAAAATCTGCCAAAGATCCTTCTGGGCTAAATGTCCCTGTAAAAGGAGCTGAACCATCTGTAATTGAAGTAGCAGCATCATCGTCCAATACAGTATTCGTAAAGTCATCTCCTGAACTACCAACATCCGTAAACAATTCCACTCTAGTTGTTCCGTCTGGTGCAACCAAGAATACATCTAAATCTGCAACAAATGTATGTTCAATATTTAGCGTGACATTAACATCATTAATAATCACATCCTCAGTAATTGTTATGACAGAATTGGTAACCATTCCTGAATTAGGTCCTACTGTCATATCAGTATCGTTAGTTTCTGTATTACAAGCTGTATTTTCAATAACAGCCGTAGTCGAATTATTCGATGAAACAGAATCTGATCCTAATTGAGTCTGAGCAACAATGGTATATTCACCATCTGCTGAAAGATCCGCAGTTGTTGCAAAAGAAAAAGAAGTTGAAGCTCCTCCAGCTAAAGGACCGGCCACCTGCTCTACGACAGGAGTTCCACCATTTACCGTGTAAGAAACATCAAAGTTGGACTGAGATGCAGTACCAAAATTTTCAATAGTAACGGTGACTACTTCACTTCCTAGTACATCACTTGACATTGGAGCTGTAATTGCTGTTACTCCAAGATCATTGGAATAGACGTGAGTCACATTAGCGGATGTAGAATCATTAGAATTGTCCTCATCACTTCCATAATCTGTAGATGCTACGATAGCATAGGTTTGTCCTTCGGTAGACATATCCGCTGTCGTACTAAAGGTAAATTGAGCAGATGTATTCGACGCAATCGAAGAACCGTTATAAGCTTCACTAATTACCGCACCACCATCAATCTGATAGGTCACGTTAAAGGTGTCCACCGCGTTCTCCCCAAAATTAAAAATGGTTACAGTAATCTGTTGAGTAGCAGTTAGAGCTCCCGAAGTTGGTGCGTCAATACTTACGATCCCGATGTCTTCATTAAAGTTGGGAGCAATCTGGAATACTCCAGCAATATTTTTTATCCCACTGGATTTTAATTCATTAACGAACCAAAACTTTTTTCCATTTGCTGGGTCAATATCAATTTTACTGTAATCTCCATAACGAGTACTAGTAGTGAAATTAGAGTCACCAGCTGTAATAGTTCCTTCTGCAACTGTCATCGTCCCTAAAGCATCTGCAGAAAAGCGCCCTGTGTAATAAGATCCTGCAAAAACCTGAGAGTTAGAACTTCCCGAACTCGACATTGCGGTATATCCCATTCCTATATTCCCTTGCACATCCATGATCATACTAGCATTCCAAGCATGTTTGTTATCTGGTGAAGTGTATGTACCTTCTTGATGCACAGTCCAAGGTTGCCCATCATCTGTTTGTCTTAACTCATACCATCTAACTCCTGCCTGTTCAGCAGCAGAACCATCTACATCAACAACAAAGTTGAAAAGTGCAGAATTATAAGATCCAAATTTTCTGTACTGAGCTTGATTCATAATCGTAGCTTGTAATGCATCAATACTACTACCTCCATTAGGTTGAGCTAAGTTTGAAAAGCTACCTCCATCAAAAACGCTAATAAATGACGTTACTCCATCTGCTCCAGCCAATTCCTGTGGAGCAGAAACGGTTGAATTCCCAGGAGTTGCCCAATCCATGGTTGCAGTCCATAATTTAATATGGTCTTCAGAAACACCTCCCCATGCATCGTCCTGCATATACATTATGGTAGCTCCACCTGAAGTTGGCCATGTCCCTCCACTAATGTTTAAAACCTGTGGACTATGGAATCCGCTAGTCACTAACCCTGGAAGAGAAAAAGATAATATTTGTGGTACCGTATTTACATCTCCATCAATCATAGCTGACCTTTCAAAAACGTGTAACTTATTACCTGAGGTTGTGTTTTCAGTCATATAATATCCATCATGCCATACTGATAACTTTTGATAATCACTTACTACACCATAGGTATAAATCGTCCATCCATCATTTACTGGATCAGGACCATTAGAAACTGCTACTTGAGTCCCTTCTCCGGCAGAACTCAAGTAAGACAAAACCCAAAGGTCGGCTTGATCATCATAGCTAGCTGTTAAATCACAACAACCTCCAGATGCGAAAGTAAAAATACTTGAAGCTTGAATTAAGCCGTTTGTTAAACTTGTTCCAGATTTGTCAAATATCTGAATTGCAGAATTAGTTACGGACAAATAATGGTTCGGTCCTACAGCTCCAGCAGGGTCACTAGGTCTTCCACCTCCAGAAGATGCAGCGGTCTCAAAAACAATTTCAGTATTACGTGTTGGAATACTATTTTTTGAAGGGTGAGGATTTTTTGCAAGTAAGTCATCACCTGTTGATCCTTTTCCAATAACAAGTTCAATTTTTGAGGATCTATTTCTTCCATCTTCGTAATCGCCATCTTTAGACATATCTGGTCTTATCAATGTAGACATTCTAGAGGCTAGTGAAGGAACTTTTTCTACTTTATCGGCTTTTCCAATATGTATTGGCTTTGCCGGTTCTACTTTCACTTCCTGTGAGAAAGTTGCTTGCAATCCAAATAGAAACATACAAGCAATAAGTAAGTGTAATTTTTTAATCATTGTGTTTGGTTATTATTGTTGAAAATTTCATAGATAACAAATCTAGCTTTTTTCAATAGAATGACAAGTACATTATGATATTATTCATCGAACTATCAATTATTTACGAGTTAAATAGGTATTTCTACTTATTTATGAGTAATTCGAAAATCAACGGGTTAGAAATGAGGTTTCTAACTACTCTAAAATCTTAGCTAAGGCTTTTTTATAAACATCAAATTCTTTCAAATCGTGATGAGTCCCAGATGGTATTTCAACAAACTCCCTTTTGACAGCTTTCACCAGTTGAAATAACTCTTTAGATTGATCATAAGAGGTGGTTTCATCCGCATCACCATGAAAAAAAGTGATCGGAGAATTGATCTGTGATACTTTCACATTATTTTCGAACTTGTATTTTAAAAGAAAGGTTGGTGACAATGAAAAGTAAAACCTAGTCGCTTTTTTCATATTATAAAAAGGGGCTTCTAAAATGACATGCTTGGGGTTACGTTTTACCCCCACTTCAGATGCAAATGCAGCCCCAAGAGATCTTCCATAAACAACTATTTGATCTTGATTAAATGATTTTAATAAATAATCAAATGCGAGAACTGCGTCAGAATACATTCGTTCTTCATCAAATTTACCTGAGCTTTTGCCATAATTTCGATAATCCATCACAAACACCTCATAACCATAGTCTAATAAATAAGGTACTATTTTTCCCCATCGATTCAGGTTTCCTTTGTTTCCATGAAAAAATAAAATAACTCCTTTGGGTTGATCTATGGTGAAGTGTAATGCATTGATCTCTTCATTATCTGTAGTTTGAAGATTTACTTCAGTAAATCTTTGAGGAAAATCGTAGACAAAATCTTTAGGTAATTTCTTTCCGTTCAAGAAAATAAATCGCTCTTGAAAAAAGTAAAAGAATAACAAACCAACACCTAAAAGGATAAAAAGACCATAAACAATTTTTCTGATCATTTCTTTCTCTTTTTTGTACGAATGAAATCTATACTGGTCTTTTCTCTGTCTACCTCTGATCTTCGCGTAGTTAAGATCTCCTTTAAAGCCCTGTGATAACTTACATAGTTATGCAGATCTTTATGTCCTCCACCAATAATCGGATACAACTTAGTGGAGTCTGGTTGCAACTTAGAAAGCCTTAAGCTGGATGTAAACTTGATCACTCTATCATTTGTTCCGTGAATAATATTGATTGGGCATTTTACATATTTAATCCATTTATACGTGGGCATTCTATACCGCATCACTAATCCCAATGGAATCAATGGAAGATATCTTTTCGCATTCTTAGCCATACTGAAATAAGGGCAGGCCAAGATTAACGTTCTAGGGTTGTTCATAGATGCCACTTTGGTAGCCAATCCTGTTCCTAAAGAACGACCATAAACAATAATTCTATTCTCTTTTACCTTTTCTTTGATTCTATCATAGACATATAAGGCATCTCTCTTCATTCCTTCCTGACTCAATTTTCCAGTACTCTTTCCAAATCCGCGGTAATCGATCATGATTACATCATAGTTGTGCAAGGTAAAATCTACGGCAAACTTCCCCCATCCTTTAATGCTTTTAGAATTGCCTTTTAGATAATAAACCACCCCTTTCGGGTTTTCCGATTTAAAATGCAATCCATTGATAATGGCTCCATCGGGTAACTCCAAATTGTACTCTTCTACCTGTTGATTTTCATATTGAAAAACAAAATCCTTTGGAAGCTTTTCTGGATGAAACAAGAACCTTTCTTGAAAGAAATACAAGAATATGCTCACTGCCGCTACAACAATTACCAAAATAAGAAGATATCCAGTCCACTCCATATGCTTACGAAACTAGCAATAATTCTTTATTTCTAACATCAAATCTAATTGATAAGACCAATTTTAATTCCTCAATATGAATTGAAATCGAAAAAAGTGTAACTTTAGCAAAGTCAGATATCGTAATCCTTCCCTACCTAGTTACGCTGACTATCAACAGGAACCTAACCAAATTTATGATCAAGATATGTCTGTGAAGTTTTTTCTCAAACCTTATATTGAACCTGCCTTTTGATCATTTTTTCACTATGAATCTCAAACAAATCAAAAATAGAATCAACTCGATGAAAACTCTTAAACTAATCCTTATTTGTCTTTTAGTATTCCCTCTTACTATTCATTCACAAAAAAGAAAAAAGAAAAGTAAAGAACCTACAATAAAAATTACTGATTCTCTATTTCATGGATTAAAATGGAGAAATATTGGACCTTTTCGAGGAGGAAGAAGTGTCACTTCTACCGGAGTAATTGGTCAACCTCATACCTATTATATGGGCTCTACTGGAGGTGGTGTTTTTAAAACTACTGATGACGGAATCACTTGGAAAAATATTTCTGACGGGTTTTTCAAAACAGGATCCGTAGGTTCAATTGCTGTTTCTGAAAGTGATCCCAATGTCGTTCTAGTAGGAATGGGAGAACATGCGGCCAGAGGAGTTATGACCTCTATGGGAGATGGTATCTACAAATCCACAGACGCAGGTAAGACTTGGTCTCATATAGGACTTGAAAAAACTCGTCACATTTCTGATGTTATTATTCATCCTTCTAACCCAGACATCATTTATGTGGCAGCTCAAGGAGCACAATACGCTCCATCAGACGACCGTGGTATCTATAGATCCATGGATGGCGGAAAATCTTGGGAGAAAGTTCTTTTCTTAAATAACATTACAGGAGCTTCCTCATTAAGTATGGACATGAATAATCCAAGAATCTTATACGCATCAATGTGGCAGCATGAAAGATTTCCTTGGATCATAAAATCTGGGGGTGAAGATTCAGGACTCTATAAATCTACTGACGGAGGAGATACTTGGAAAAAAATGAAAGATGGACTCCCTAAAGACTGTGGGAAATCGGGAATCTCAGTTTCAAGAGCCAATTCTGAGAGAGTATATGCCGTAATTGAAGCTGAAGGTAAAAAAGGTGGAGTATATCGTTCTGATGATGCTGGAAAAAAATGGAGGCAAGTAAATAGCAATCGAGTAAATATTGCCAGGTCATGGTACTATATGGAGATCTTCGCTGATCCTCAAAACGAGAATATCGTCTATGTACTAAATGCACCCGTTATGAAATCGATTGACGGAGGTAGGAGTTTTTCTAATATACCGGTTCCTCATGGAGACAATCATCATTTATGGATTAACCCACATGATAATACAAATCTGATCAATTCTAATGATGGAGGTGCTAACATCTCATTTAATGGAGGAAGAAGCTGGTCAAGTCAACAAAACCAAGCCACGGCTCAATTCTACCGTGTAATCACGGATAATTTGGTGCCGTATAATGTTTATGGAGGTCAGCAAGATAATTCTGCTATCGCCATTGCCAGTAGAACCAATGATGGAGGAATCGATTGGAAAGACTGGTACTCTGTTGCTGGGGGAGAAAGCGCATTCATAGCCTTTGATCCAGACAATCCAGAAACCGTTTATGGTGGAACTTATCAAGGAAACATCAGTAAATGGACCAAATCATCCAGAGCCCAGAAATCCATTAAAGAATATCCAGAATTAGGTTTGAGTATCGCTCCGAAAGACTCTAGATATCGATATAATTGGAATGCACCTATTATTTCTTCGCCACACGATAGAAACACCATTTATCATGCTGGGAATGTTGTATTCAAAACTACGGATGGAGGAAGCAGCTGGACAGAAGTAAGTCCAGATCTAACGAAAAATGAGAAAGACAAACATGGCCCTGGTGGAGGACCCTACACCAACGAGGCCGCAGGAGGAGAAAACTACAATACGATAACTTCCTTGGTAGAATCTCAACACAAAGCTGGAGTTCTTTATGCTGGAACTGATGATGGTCTATTACATATTACGCAGAATGGCGGAACATCTTGGCAAAACATTACTCCTAAAGGTATCAAAGATGGAATTATCAATAGCATCGATGTTTCTGAACATGATCCTGCTACTGTTTATGTTGTTATTATGAGATATAAATCTCAAGACCTGAGTTCTTATATTTTTAAATCGAATGATTATGGACAAAATTGGACCAAGATCGTGAATGGTCTAAATGATCCAAACGGATTTGCAAGAGTGGTGAGAGCTGATAAAAAGAGAAAAGGACTTTTGTATGCAGGAACAGAAACGGGAATTTATGTATCTAATGATGATGGTGCCTTCTGGCAAAAAATGAAATTGAACTTACCTGTAGTCGCCATCAATGATCTTACAATCCAAGACAATGATTTGGTAGCCGCGACTTCTGGAAGAGGTTTTTGGATATTAGATGATCTTGGAGTTCTTCAAAATATGTCGGCAAACCCTAAATCTCTGGAGCTGTACAAACCAAAAAACAGCTATAGAATCTTTGGAGGAGTTTCTCGTGCCACAGGACAAGGTCAGAACCCAAGAAGTGGAGTCACCTTTGATTATTATCTTGACAAAAAAACCGATTCCTTAGAGTTAAAACTGGAAGTTCTAAAAGGTTCAAAAGTTATTAGAACCTACACTAACAAAGCTCCAAAAGGATTTAGATCATGGCCAGGAGGTCCCTTAAGACCTGCTATTCTTCCTTCGAAAAAAGGTTATAACCGATTTACTTGGAACTTTCAAAGAGAGGCCATTCCGTCCATAGATAAGGTATTTGTCTTTGGAGGACATTCTGGTTCAAGTGTGTCTCCGGGAGAATATACTCTTAGAATGAGCTTAGGACAGGAAACCGTGGAGACCAAAGCTACGATTTTGGCAAATCCTGCCGTTCAATCTTCTCCTTCTGATTTTGTAGAACAGCAGGAAATACTGGTAAACATTGAAACCACATTAAGAGACATGCATGAGTCCGTAAATCAAATGAGGTCTGCCAAGTCTCAATTAAATAACTACGCGAAACTTTTAAAAGGAAATGAAGATGCCAGGGCTTTATTAGAGAAAGGCAAAGAACTTCAAAAACGTATTAACTCATGGGAAGAGAATTTGATTCAAGCCAAACAAAAGACCTTCCAAGATGTGATCAATTTTAACAATAAACTGAATGCACAATTAATTCAACTAAAGGGGTATATTGACCAAGCTGATCCTAAAGTTACTAAAGGTGCCAAAGAGCGTTATTCTGATCTCATGAAAGACTGGGAGGTTTATAAAACTGAAAGAGATGCAATCATAAATACAGAGATGAAGGCCTACAATAACTTGTACAGATCATTAGACATTCCTGCTTTAATTCTGGATAAGAAAAACTAAAAATTAGGAACTCAATGATCAAGTTTTTTAGAAAAATACGTCATCGGCTATTAAAAGAAAAGCGTTTTAGTGGTTATTTGACCTACGCAATAGGAGAAGTACTTCTTGTTGTGGTAGGTATTCTTCTAGCTCTACAATTCAACAACTGGAATCAAGAACGAGCTAATAAGGAAAAAGAGGAATG
Source organism: uncultured Flavobacterium sp. (assembly GCA_964505885.1). Lineage (GTDB taxonomy): Bacteria > Bacteroidota > Bacteroidia > Flavobacteriales > Flavobacteriaceae > Polaribacter. The sequence continues at coordinate 3,669 of CAZDKB010000004.1, read as the reverse complement.
GTACTTAGAAAATATCGCCGAAGATATTGCATATCAGAGGGGAGACCTTGAAGATATGAAAGAGGATTTCGAGCTTTCCATTAAACTTGGTAAGGAAATATTAAAGGAGTATAATAGACTTGGAAGTTTTGCAAAGGTGGATAGTTTAAATCACAAACTCAATCTATTGATGATCTCGGACAATTTTCCAAATATCAATGGAACCTATCAAGAACTGGTCAATTCTGGACAGCAAAGTATCATTCAAGACAAAGATCTAAGTGTGGATATAATTGACTATTTCCTTTTTTGTGATGACAATGAGATAGACTTTACCATAAATAATGAGAATGTATTCTATAAAGATATTTACCCTGTCTTTTCTGAACTTCATCAACAAAACATGTTGGAGTTAGACTTACCTCCAGAAGAACAATATTTATTGGTGAGTGATGAAAGAAGCAATGCATTTATTCAAAAGAAATTAGAAGAACCTGAAAACATTTTGAAACTTTTGAATGCTTTAAGAACCAACATTCTTATCGATGATTATCATCTATCAATGGTAGTCGAAACTCTGGAAATAGGTAAAGAACTCACTGAAAAAATCGACAAATATTTGGGATTGACTCCTGATATGGTAAATAAAATGTATGAAGATCTTGAAGAAGACACTGAGGATAACGAATAAAACAAACTGCAGATTCGAGGTGTAAAATTCTAATTGTTATGATCACTTTATTCAGAAAAATAAGACAAAAACTTCTTGTTGAGAATCGATTCAGCAAATATCTACTTTACGCTTTAGGTGAGATTGTTTTGGTAGTGATTGGAATATTGATAGCACTACAAATCAATAATGCAAATGAAAACAAAAAGAACACGGATAAGGTAAAGATCTTACTTGGTAAGATCCAAAATGAATTAGAGACGGATATCAGCGAAATCAAATCTATTATTGAGTTTTATAGCAAAAAAGATTCACTCATTGAATTGGTCCTAAATGATAAAGTAAAAAAGGAAGATTACCTAAAATCAAGTTCTAACGAATTACATTATCTCCTTTTTAACCGAATGGAAATTAGATTGAAGAAAGCTAGTTTCAACAACCTTATGAATTATCAAGACCTCATCCCTGAGGAATATGACCCAATTATTTCAGATCTTAAAGAGTTGTATAATGACAATTTTAGCTATGTTGAAGAAGCTGGCAAAAACATTAGAATAGATTATGATAAAAATGAAAATTATCTCTTCGAAAATTTTGAATGGTACTCATCACAAAAACCGTTCTTCAGGAACGAAGAAAGAATTGATTTCTTTTTGAATAATGTTCGCTACAAAGGAATGGTGAAAAAATATCAATCGACCTATATTTATCAATATCTTGAACAACACATAAGTTATATGTCAAAAGCTATCATTATCCGCGAACAGATCAATGAAATTCTGAAAGAAAAAGATTATCGTTCTCCAGTTTTAGATTTTGACTTAGACTCTCGTATTTTAGGGGCTTATAATCTCATGAATGGCAGCCAAATGGAGTTTTTAAAAAAGAATCATCGAATTTATATTGTCTTTAATCGTGATACAGTGGAGATAGTTCCATATTCGAAAAACAAACTATACGGAAATAGAACTTTTATCAAATTCAGACCGAAGAATGACACCCTACAATTATTCTTGTCTAATTTTCAAGCTGGAAAAATACCACTCGGATCAAAAATAGATTCTGATGATTAAGTTCTTTAGAAGAATAAGACAACGATTGGTTATGGCAAATAATACCTCCAAATACTTCAAATATGCAATCGGCGAGATCCTTCTGGTGGTTATAGGTATTTTGATTGCTCTACAAATCAACAGTTGGAATCAACAAAGGCTGGATCGACTAGAGGAAAAAGCTATCCTTACAAATTTGAAAGGCGATTTTCAAAATGCCATTCAAGAATTCGAGTTATTGAATGCTTTAAGAGATCGCATTATCTCAGCTGCTGAAGATATTACCAAAATTAATGCAGAAACATTAGACAAGTATCGTACAACTTATATCGATAGTATTATCAGTCAGACACTAGCTACTCCAACATTTAACAATAATGCAGGTTCCTTGAATGTCATTCTATCTTCAGGTAAAATCAATTTGGTATCTAATTCTGAACTCAAAAAAGCTCTAATCGAATGGCCGGGAGATGTAGAAGATATGATAGAAGATGAAGTTATTCAACATGATTTGTACAATGGACCGTATCAAACTATTCTTTCCCAATATGCTTCATGGAATGATCTAATCAAAAGCTATAAAACATTTGAAAGAGTCCGATTTAATCCAGTGATATTAAAAGTAATGCCAGATAATCCCACATTAAAAAGTGATTATAAAGGGCTCTTTAGCGACAAATTATTCTTCAATATCTTGCATCGAAGAGTAACCTTCTGCTATGGAACTATTCAAGAAACGAATACCTTAAAAGAGAAGGCAAAGAATATCATAAAGATTATTGATTCTGAACTAAATCGTTAATCTTAGTTTCATAATACCTTAGGATTTCTATTTTGAAAAAATATTTTCTTTTGTATCTTAGGTACGATGAAAAATGTAGAAAGATGGAAACTCCTAAAAGATTAGAGCAAGCACTCATAAAGTTATATAACGCATTTCATAACAACAGACTCGATCCCGAGGATTGCACCGCCTGTGCAGTGGGCAATATTCTAGACAATCATGATTCTTGGAAACATTTATCTAACGAGCATGGATCACTACGATTAAACTATGTAGGATCTGTACATCAACGATTGGGCAGAAAATTCAATGGGTATTCACCACAAGAACTATTAGAGATCGAAAAGGTGTTTTTGATTGCTTGTGGATTTGAAACTCCGCTATGCCATTACAATCCAAAACCACAAAACCCAAGAGATAAAGAAACCTTATTTAACGGACTTTGTGCGGTAGTGAGTTTACTTTGTGAGCTAGATAATGTTCCGAACGTTATGGATTACTCAAAGTTGTTTGAGTATGAAAATAACCGACCTGTTTATCAATTAGAAGCTGTACTCTAAAAAATATTACCAATAAAAAAGCCGCGCTGTTAGCGCGGCTTTTTTATGATTAAAGAGGTCTTATCCTCCAAAGTCGTCAAATCTGATGTTCTCATCTGGGATTCCAAAATCCTCACCCATTTTTTGAACAGCGTTGTTCATTAATGGTGGACCACAGAAATACAACTCAATATCTTCTGGTGAATCATGATGATTCAAGTAGTTATCAATTACACAGTTGTGAATGAATCCTACGAATCCATCTCCTTCACCGTCTATTCCATCTTTTACTTGCCAGTTATCTTCTTCTAAAGGCTCTGATAATGCCATATAGAACTTGAAGTTCGGGAAATCTCTTTCTAAAGCTCTAAAGTGCTCAATGTAGAACAACTCTCTCTTAGAACGACCTCCGTACCAGTAAGTCACTTTCCTTCCAGTCTTCAAAGTTTTGAATAAGTGGTATAAGTGAGAACGCATTGGTGCCATTCCTGCTCCTCCTCCAACGTAAAGCATTTCTGCTTCAGACTCGTTGATAAAGAATTCACCATAAGGTCCTGAAATGGTTACTTTATCTCCTTTCTTTTGATTAAAGATATAAGAAGATGCCACACCTGGATTTACATCCATCCATCCGTTCTTAGCACG
>CAZDKB010000003.1:35385-52058 GCA_964505885.1 uncultured Flavobacterium sp. | reverse complement strand
TACAGTGAAAAAGAGAAGTGATTATTTGAAACTGATGACCTATCATTTATTTGATAGGTTATCGTTTTTTTAAAACATCTTCAAATCATACCCTATAAATCTCCTTCCCAAATTATCACAAACCCTTCCAGTAGTTCCACTTCCCATAAATGGGTCCAACACTAATTCAAACTCTTTAGAAGTTTGAAGAATAGGTAAGGTTATGATTTCATCAGGAAAAGGAGCGGGATGTTCTCCTTGGATATTTAGTTTTTGATTTGCAACCGAAGTTCTCACGATATCCTCATTCCAATAATCTCCCATATTCTTTCCATTCACATTCGGTAAGTATGGGGTAACTGATTTTGAATACTCCCCATTAACACTTCTATGTCTTGGAGGTAAAGATGGTTTGGTTTTATCGGAGAGTTTGGTTAGTGTTGGATAATAATCGTACTCCACTGATTTTACCAAATGAAATATAAATTCATAAGAAGGAGTTAGATTTGATTTTGATGAAGAGGGTTTTGGATTTGTTTTAGACCAGATAATTGTATTTCTAAGAATCCATCCTTGTTCTTGAAGTTTTAGTATTACTCTATGAGGAACATTCTGAAGATTTCCATTGTAAAAAGTATCTCCAAGATTTAAAAAGAAACTTCCCCTATCATTTAATACTCGTTTACAATCTCTAAGATGTTCTGATAGATTTATTACAAATTCCTCTGAGGTTTTTTCATTCCCTAAACCTTTCTCTTCAGAATAGATTCTTTTATTCCAATAAGGAGGAGAAGTAAAAATAGTTTGAACTTCACCATCATTTAGTTCACTCATGTTATGAGAGGATTTTTGATAAAACCTCCAATTCGATTTTACAAGGGTTTCTGATTTTGAAGTAATAGGTTTTTTAGATTCTCTCTCTTTAATTTCTCTCTGAATTTGAAGATAAGATTGATTAACCGTTAAAATACCTTTATCTAAAAGTTCAATATATTCTGGTTTGTTTTTATAGATGAATACTAATCTTCTTAACTGAGAAGAAGAAATCCCTAATTCTTTAGAAACCATATCTCTTGAGGAACCTTTGTTAGATTTAACAGAAGTTAAATCCGTTCGTTTTCCTTGTCCTTTTCTATAATGTTTATTTAGTATTAGGTATTCATTGATAAGTTCTTTAAAACTCTTAATTCGTTGTTTGTTGTAATGAATTAATAATAATTCTTCATCTCCATCTTTAACCTCTCTTTTAATCACTTCAACCTCATCCCAACCCAATCGTTTAATAGATTCAAACCTTCGATTACCACTTATAATTTGAAAGTATTGGTCAATAACTATAGGTTGTAGTAAACCTACTTCAGAAATACTCTCCATTAATTCTTCAATAGAAGATAAATCATAGATTTCTTGGTTTTTAGGATGATGAGATAGTTTAGAGATATTAACTTTCATAAAACGAATATATTGAAGAATATATTCTTGTGCAAGTTGAATGGAATAGGAGGTTTCTTGTAACTAAGAAAATACTTTTTTCTGAAATGGTGTTCTGACCCGTTTTTATATCAGAGATGATTTTTTATCTCTATGGGAAATGATAGGGTAAGATTTTATTTTAATATGTAATTTAATTACTTTTGATTAAATAATTTGTGTCAATCTTACTCTTTATGGAGAAAATAGGATTATTATATAGAGTTAGTTCAAAACCTCAAGAAACAGATGGAAGTTCTCTTGATGTACAGAGGGAAATTGGAATAAAAATATCAGAAAAATTAGGGTTAAAACCTCAAGAATTTAACGAAGGGGTCCAAAGTTCATTTAAAGTTGAAATAAATCAACGTCCGAAATTAGTTGAATTATTAGATGAAATTCAAAAACCTAATGGTATAAGAAAGGTTTGGGTTTTTAATACAGATAGGTTAGGTAGGTATTCTCAATCTTGGTATTCTATTTTAAAAGTTTTTATTGATTATGGGGTTCAAATCTATATCGGTGATTCAACGAAACCATATGATTTAAATAACTCACCAGATAAATTAATGATAGGAGTACTATCATTGATATCACAGTATGATAATGAGTTGAGAAGAATGAGAAGTATTATGGGAAAAAGAAACTCTCTTCGAAGTGGTAATACTTATCTTGGTTCAACAATTCCTTTTGGGTATTCTGTAAAAAATAAGAAACTTAAAGAAAATGAAAAAGAGAGTTTCTACGTAAAAAAAATATTCACAATGTACAATCAAGGTAAAAGTACCATGGATATTAAAATGTATCTTGATAAAATACCTGATATTAAACCTCGTAGAACCAAATTAGGATGGAATTTAGGAACAATTCAAAAAATGTTAAGGAATACAATTTATATCGGAAAACAAGTATGGAAGTGGGAAGAAAAACTTCCAAATGGAGATATAACTACTGTTGATGAGATAATTATAAAAACTCCACAACTTGTTGAAAAAGAGTTATGGGAGAGTGTAAATCAAAAAATGAATCTTCACCTTCAAAAAAGAAAAAAGAGTAATCCTACAGACCATATACTTGGAGGAACTATTATGTGTAAAGAATGTGGTCTGAGTTTATCTCATAGAAAAAGAGGGAATTCTCAACAATACTATGGTAGGTGTTCTGAATATAGTTGGAAACATAGTGAAAAGTATCTTAACGAGAAGAAGAAGAATTACAATAAGACAAATTGTAAAATGAAGAGGAGTTTGAATATTATAGAAACTGATGAGAAAATCTTAAATAAGATAATAGATATTATAACTACTTCATCGATTGTTCGAGAAAAATATAAAATAAAGAATTTATCCCCAAAATGGGATTCAAATATTAAGAATTCTAAAAGATTGAGAAGTATTAGAACACAATTAAGAAAGAAAAGAAGAGAGTTAGAAAGTTTAGAGGAAGAATTAATTCAGATTGAGTATGATGTTAGAACTAAAATAATAAGTGAATCGGTTGGAGATAAACTACGAGAGAAATTTAAGATATCAATTGAAATAGTTGAAGAAGAGATAGAGTTGATTAAGAATGAGGAGAGTTTAATTACTGAATCTAAGGGATGGGTTAATTGGATTTCAAAAATGGAAAAAGATGTAAAAAAAATTATGAATTCATCTTTAGAACAAAAAAGAGATTTTATAAATCGTAACGTTCAAAATATTAAAGTATTTTTTGATGAGAAATCAAAGGAACATGATATTACAGTCAATTTTAGATTACCGATTGTTGGTGATGAACTGATTTATGACAAAAAAGGAATTATTAATGAAACTGGTTTTAAAGATTATAAAATTAAAGATGGAGATAAAACAGTAAACTTTAGATTTGAAAAACCAATACAAATAAGAACCAAGATAAATAAAGAGGTTCGTAAAATTTTAAATGAAAGAATAATTCAACTTAAAGAAGTAGAGTCTTTGTCTCTAAAAAACATATGTGATATCCTAAACAAGGAAAGTTTACGAACTCCAACTGGAAAGAAGTGGGATAAACCAAAACTATCATCTTATTATAGAACTCTTAAAACTAAAACACCAAAAAAGGTATAAGGAGTAAGAGTAATTGTCACAACGAATTAAACTATTACAGTAGAATAAAATAAAAACCCTCACTAATTAGTGAGGGTTTCTTTTTTCTAGTTCTTCACATGAAATGTGATCGGTAAGGTGTATTGAACTCTAACAGGAACACCACGTTGTTTACCTGGGGTCATTTGTGGAAGTTTTCCTATGATTCCCATTACTTCTTTCTGAATTTTTGGATGTGGTGCACGGGCTCTAATATCGGTTACTTCTCCTTTTTGATCAATTCTAAAGAGTACAATAATTCTCTTTTTACCAGGTGCTAACCCCAATTCTTTAGCAAGATCACCGTCAAATCTTTTGATAAAGAATTCTTTGATCTTTTTTGTAAAACAGTCTTTTAATTCTTGCTTATTTCCAGTACAACCTGGATAAATAGGTGCATTCTCAATTACCAAGAAGGGTACGTCCTCAATGATCTCTTCTTCCTCTTCTTCCTCAACAATTCGTGGTATATCCACTACTTTAATAGCTTCATTCTCATCAGTTTCAGTATCATCTAAGATCGTTTCTTCAATCTCCAATTCGTCTTCCACAACTTGGATCTTTTCAGGGACTGGTGGTGGAGGTACGTTTTTAGGAATGACGATTTCTTCACGATTCACGATCGGGATATCTTCTTTATCGTCGTCAACCATGACAACGTCTTTAAAAGAGTCTCCAATTAAACGATCATATGTTTTGTGCTCTAAGAGCTGATAAACGACAAATAGCACTAGGACAAGACCTATTTCCATAAAGATCTTGCTATACTTCTCTAAGCGTGCTTTAGGATTCTTTTTTAATTCCATGACTTTCAGTATTTGGTTAAACTCTACCAGGCATTTAAGCCTTATGATCAAATGAGAGATATCTCATTAACAATACAACATAAAGTTATGGATGTATATGTAGGAAAAAGCTGATATTTATCAGTTAATGAATCGCTTAGATTTTGTCGTGAACTTTTGCGTGATTACCACCGTTCCATAGGGTAAGAATATCGGTTGCAACACTTGCTCCGCTTCCCGCTGCGATTGCAAACTGACTCCTCCATCCAGCTAAGGTGCCACAAACATATAAACCTTCAGTAACCAAATGATCTTCATTCTTTAATTGAATTCTATCCTTGGAAGGGTTTGCCTTTTGATGTGGCATGATGTAGGAGTCTAGGCCTTCAATAGTAAAAGGCTTGGAATAGTTCATCGCGATTACCGCGATTTTTGTTTCATAGTCTCTTTTATTGGTCCGGATCAAATAACCGTGGGTTACTTTTTCAATGGATAGCACCTTTTCTTTTTCTATAATTTCTATTGAGGGATATTTTTCTTTTAGTTGTTGTTTCCCAGACTCCAAAATGGTAGCACCAAGAGTCCCAGGCTCTAAACCTAATACATTATTAAATAGTGCATTTTGTAGGTGGGAAGATCTTTGATGTAAGACGATCCCAACCTTCTTTCCTTCTCCATAAGGTTTCTTGAGTGCGGATCCTATGACTAAGGCGCATTGCATTCCAGAAACTCCTCCTCCCATTATTAATGTATCATATATCATTAAAATAATGCTTTAATATTGGCTGTGAATAATTTGATGGCAATGGCAAGTAAGATAACTCCAAAGATCTTTCTAATGATTTTAATTCCATTAGGTCCTATTAAATTCTCTATCCTTCTCGATGTTTTGAGAACAATATAAATACAGACAACATTTAAAAATACCGCGATGATAATATTCTGAATGTCAAACTCGGCTCTCAAAGATAGCAGAGTGGTTAAACTTCCTGGACCTGCGATTAACGGAAAGGCCAATGGAAATACAGTAGCAGTAACTCCACCCTGATCACCATCGTCCTTATATAAGGTAATCCCCAAAATCATTTCCAAAGCAATGAAGAAAATAATAAAGGCCCCAGCCACCGCAAATGAATTAACATCAATTCCGATGAGGGAAAGTAAACTTTGCCCTAAGAATAAGAACAAGATCATAATTGCTCCAGCGATGAGAGATGCCTTTTCAGACTGAATATGTCCTACCTTTTTTCTTAGGTCAATAATAATAGGAATGTTACCTACAATATCAATTACTGCAAATAAGACCATAAATGCGGTAAAAATTTGTTTGAAGTCGATTGTCATTGGTTGTATAGTTTGGTGCAAAATTAGTTAAGTTGAGTGAAGTATAAATCAATTCATTAGAAAAAAATAAGCGTATTTTTGCCACATGTTTCAATTAGGAAAAACCATAGTATCAGAGGATATCTTAGAGAAAGAATTTGTTTGTAATCTTTCGAAGTGCAAAGGGGCATGTTGTGTCAAAGGAGAGGCTGGAGCTCCCTTAGATAAATCAGAAGTGGATATTCTGAAAGAAATATACCCCAAGGTAAAGCCTCTTTTAAGGTCTGAAGGCATTAAAGCTATTGAAGAACAGGGAACTTCTATTGTTAGTGATTTTGGTGAATTGGAGACTCCTCTGGTTAATGGAGAGGAATGCGCTTATGTAACCTTTGATGAAAACAATATCACTAAATGTGGTATTGAGGAAGCTTATAATAAAGGATTGGTTGACTGGAGAAAACCTATTTCTTGTCATTTATACCCTGTAAGAGTAAAAGATTACTCAGAGTTTTCAGCAGTAAATTATCATAAATGGGATATTTGTGATGATGCTTGTTCTTTAGGGAAAGAACTAAAGATGCCTGTTTATAAATTTACCAAAGAAGCACTGATCAGAAAATTTGGTGATGATTGGTATTTAGAGTTGGAAAAGGTTGCCAAAGATCAAGAATAATACGACTACCATAATATAGAATGTAGTATCTTTAACAAAAAATAAACCCCATGAAAAGACTTTTATCCTTTTTATTAGTACTTGCTTTTATTGGATCTTGTGATGTGAATACGGATCCAATAGAATTAACTGCTACTGCAACGATTAATGAGGTGGTTTCTGTAAGTATTCCTCAAACTACTGGTACATCGATTAATTTTAATGAAGATGTTAATCAGGATCTAACGGAGATTGTTAGCAATTTCTCTGATGTTACTGACATCAATATCAATTCATTGTCTTATCAATACCAAAATGTAACGGGAAATACCAATGCTGTGATCCAATCAGCTACCATAGTAATTAATGGTACCACAATTGCAAACTTATCTAATCTGAATATCAATCAGGCAGCTACAGATGCAACCGTTTTTGAGATTTCTGATAACACTATATTGGATGCCTTAGAGGCTCAATTTTTATCTAATTCTACAGCGAATATCCAGTTTTCTGGAACTGCGGTTTCTGAAGAAGGACCGATAGATTTTGAGATTGCATTGGCAATTAATTTGACAGTTACATTCTAAATACGAAATACTTTCAACAAAAAAAGCCAGTGATTCAATCACTGGCTTTTTTTTGTAATAAATGTTCCGATCGCTTAGATAACTCTTACGTTCACTGCGTTCATTCCTTTTCTACCTTCCTTAAGTTCAAATTCAACTGCATCGCCCTGTCTTACCTCATCTATAAGTCCAGAAATATGCACGAAGTGTTCCTCTTTTGAACCGTCTTCTACAATAAATCCAAATCCCTTAGACTCATTAAAGAACTTTACTGTACCGTTTTTCACTTTGTAATAAATAATAAATTAATAAAGTTTAAAGGTACTTTATATTAGTGGGACAGCGCAATAAATAAGCATTTTTATTTTCTGCAGCTTTTGACCTTTTTTGGAGCTTGTTTTTTGTTGATAAAGTGCAAAGAAATTTTTCTGATTAGATCATTTTAAGAATCTTAGTGTTTATAGGGCTTAACAAAAAATTAACATCATAAGAACCTAAATATGAGATAGTTAAATAATTTTCTTTTTACATCATTTTTCTTAACATAATTCAATTTTGTTAAAAACTATGCGGAATTTGTGGAAAAGTACCCCTTTTTATTTGTCCCATTTTTTCCAATCTTTGTTAGCACCGATTTTCACATCGGAATTCCCATAATCAATAAAAATTATACAAAAATGTCTGCAATAGATACAAAAACGACCGCGATTGAGCCGATTTTACAGGAGAATGATAACAGATTTGTAATATTTCCAATTCAACATGATGATTTATGGGAGTGGTATAAAAAACAACAAGCTTGTTTTTGGACCGCCGAGGAAATTGACCTACACCAAGACCTTACGGATTGGGAGTCCCGCTTAACAGATGATGAGCGATATTTCATCAAGCACATTTTGGCATTTTTTGCTGCCTCTGATGGAATCGTGAATGAGAACCTAGCAGAAAACTTTGTGAATGAAGTACAATATTCTGAAGCAAAGTTCTTCTATGGTTTCCAGATCATGATGGAAAACATTCATTCTGAAACTTATTCTTTGCTGATTGATACTTACGTAAAGGATGAGGCTGAAAAAGATCGTCTGTTCAATGCAATCGAGAATTTCCCAGCAATTAAGAAAAAAGCAGATTGGGCATTAAAATGGATCGAATCTGATTCTTTTGCCGAAAGATTGATTGCTTTTGGGGCAGTAGAAGGAATCTTCTTCTCTGGAGCTTTCTGTTCTATTTTCTGGTTGAAGAAAAGAGGACTATTGCCTGGATTAACTTTCTCAAATGAGTTGATCTCAAGAGATGAAGGAATGCACTGTGACTTTGCTGTTCACCTACACAATCATCACTTAGTAAACAAAGTGCCAAAAGACAGAATCAGAGAAATTATCATTAGCGCGTTAGACATCGAGCGTGAGTTTATTACAGAATCATTACCTGTAAGTTTGATTGGAATGAATGCCAAGCTAATGACTCAATACCTAGAATTTGTAACAGATAGGTTATTAATGGAGTTTGGATGCGATAAAGAATACAACGCAAGCAACCCATTTGACTTTATGGAAATGATCTCATTAGAAGGAAAGACAAACTTCTTCGAAAAGAGAGTTTCTGAATATCAAAAAGCCGGAGTTAAATCTGGAGGAACCGGAAGCATCAGTTTTGATGCCGATTTTTAGACATCTGGTCTAAAAAAGAGCCCCCTGAATCTGATAAGATTCTATACATAATCAATTCCCAAAATCCTTTCCGAGGAAAGGTGTGAACAATTAATAAAACTAACAGTAGCATGTATGTAGTAAAAAGAGACGGCCGAAAAGAACCCGTGATGTTCGATAAGATCACCGCGAGGGTAAGAAAAATGTGTTATGGACTCAACAAGATCGTTGATCCAGTAAAAGTAGCGATGCGTGTCATCGAAGGATTGTATGATGGAGTAACCACTTCAGAATTAGACAACCTTGCAGCAGAGATTGCAGCAACAATGACCACTGCGCATCCAGATTATGCAAAGTTAGCAGCAAGAATTGCTGTTTCTAACTTACATAAGAATACCAAGAAGTCGTTCTCTGAAACTATGACCGACCTGTATGAGTATATCAACCCAAGAACAGGTAAAAAAGCACCTCTTCTTTCTGATGAGACCTACAAGATCATCATGGAGAACGCAGAAAAATTAGATTCTACAATCATTTACTCTAGAGATTTTAATTACGATTTCTTCGGATTTAAAACTCTAGAACGTTCTTACTTATTGAAACTTAACGGTAATATCGTTGAAAGACCTCAACATATGTTGATGCGTGTTTCTATTGGAATCCACCAAGATGACATCGATGAAGCGATCGCTACTTATGAGTTAATGAGTAAGAAATACTTTACGCATGCTACGCCAACCTTATTTAACGCTGGAACTCCAAAACCTCAAATGTCTTCTTGCTTCTTGTTACAAATGCAGGACGATAGTATTGATGGGATCTATGATACCTTAAAGCAAACTGCTAAGATCTCTCAGTCTGCAGGAGGAATCGGTCTTTCTATTCATAATGTTCGTGCAACAGGATCTTATATTAGAGGAACAAATGGTACTTCTAACGGAATCGTTCCAATGCTAAGAGTTTATAATGATACGGCTCGTTATGTGGATCAGGGTGGAGGAAAACGTAAAGGATCTTTCGCTGTTTATATTGAACCATGGCATGCAGATATCTTCGATTTCTTAGATCTTAAAAAGAACCACGGAAAAGAAGAAATGAGAGCTCGTGATCTTTTCTACGCAATGTGGATGCCAGATCTTTTCATGAAGCGTGTACAAGAAGATGGTAACTGGACGCTTATGTGTCCGAATGAGTGTCCGCATTTGTACGACACTTATGGAGATGAGTTCGAAAAATTATATACTGGATATGAGAAAGTAGGTAAAGGAAGAAAAACGATCAAGGCGAGAGAACTTTGGGAAAAGATCTTAGAATCTCAAATTGAAACAGGAACTCCTTATATGCTCTACAAAGACCATGTAAACCGTAAATCTAATCACAAAAATTTAGGAACGATTCGTTCTTCTAACTTGTGTACAGAGATCATGGAGTACACAGCAAAAGATGAGGTTGCTGTATGTAACTTAGCATCGATTGCGCTTCCTATGTTTGTAAGCACTAACGATAAAGGTGAGAAGTTCTTCAACCATAAGAGACTCTATGATGTAACAAAGAAAGTGATCAGAAACTTGGATACAGTAATCGATAGAAACTACTATCCAGTAAAAGAAGCTGAAAACTCTAACTTCCGTCACAGACCAGTAGGATTAGGAGTTCAAGGTCTTGCTGATGCATTTATTATGTTGCGTTTGCCATTTACCTCAGAAGCAGCTAAGAAATTGAATCAAGATATCTTTGAGACACTTTATTTTGCATCTGTCCAATCTTCGATGGAGATCGCAAAAGCAAAAGAACCTTATTCAACCTATAAAGGATCTCCAATGTCTGAAGGAGAATTCCAATTCAATATGTGGGGAATCAATGAAGATGAACTAAGCGGAAACTGGGATTGGAAAAAGCTTCGTAAGAATGTATTGAAGCACGGAGTTAGAAACTCTCTTTTAGTTGCTCCAATGCCAACTGCTTCTACTTCTCAGATCTTAGGAAACAACGAAGCATTTGAGCCATACACTTCTAACATTTATACAAGACGTGTATTGTCTGGAGAGTTTATCGTTGTGAACAAGCATTTATTAGAAGACCTAGTAGAATTAGATCTTTGGGATAACAATATGAAAGAGGATATTATGCGTGCAAACGGATCTATCCAACATATTGAGAAAATTCCTCAAGATTTAAAAGACCTATATAAAACAGTTTGGGAAATGAGTATGAAGGATATCATTGATATGGCTCGCCATAGAGGATACTTCATTGATCAATCTCAATCGTTGAACTTATTCATGCAAGATCCTGATTTTGCGAAGTTAACTTCAATGCACTTCTACGCATGGAAATCAGGATTGAAAACAGGTATGTACTACCTGAGAACAAAATCTGCTGTTAATGCAATTCAGTTCACTTTGACCAAAGAGAAAAAGGACAACAAAGTGGAAGAAGAAGCTCCAATGACAGCTGAAGAATTCAAAGCAATGGTTCAGGCATCGCGTAACGCAGGACCTGATGATGATTGCTTGATGTGTGGATCTTAGAATCTGTTTAATTAATTTAAGTTTGAAAAAGAATCTCAATAAATTTGGGATTCTTTTTTTATCTTAGAATAGGAAGAATAACAAGCATGAACTGGGAACAATTACTATCGCTAAAGCGATTTGGAGATAAGCAAAAAAGACACCGTGCTCAACAAGATGAAACTCGATTGGGCTTTGAAGTCGATTTTGATCGTATCATCTTTTCAGAAGCCTTTCGAAGTCTTCAAGACAAAACTCAGGTAATACCTCTTTCGGAAACTGATTTTGTACATACTAGATTGACGCACAGTCTAGAGGTTTCAGTTGTTGGAAGAACGCTAGGTAGAAAAGCAGGAAAAGCCTTACTTGAGAAGTATCCAAATCTAAAAGAGCTTGGATATACCTTCAATGATTTTGGTGCTATAGTGGCGACTGCCGCCGTTATGCATGATATAGGGAACCCTCCTTTTGGTCATTCCGGAGAAAAAGCGATTGGTGAGTATTTTAAAACTGGAAAAGGATTAAAGTACAAAGACGAACTAACCGATAAAGAGTATCAAGATCTGATTGATTTTGAAGGAAATGCTAACGGATTCAAGATCTTAACCGAAAGTAGAGAAGGAATTAACGGAGGTCTCAGACTCTCCTATGCAACTTTGGGAGCTTTTATGAAGTACCCTAAAGAATCACTTCCAAAGAAACCAAGCAAACATATTGTAGATAAGAAATACGGTTTTTTTCAGTCAGAGAAAGAAGCTTTTTTGGACCTAGTAAACGACCTGGGATTAAAGAGAAAATCTTCAACAGATGACGTCAGTTATTATCGCCATCCTCTGGCTTATTTGGTTGAAGCAGCAGATGATATTTGCTATACAATCATTGATTTTGAGGATGGAATCAATCTAGGACTGATTGATGAGGATTTTGCTTTAGAGTATTTGATCAAGCTGGTTAAAGATTCCATAGATACCAAAAAGTATCATACTTTAAAACATCAGAAGGATAGAGTAAGTTATTTACGAGCTTTGGCAATTAATACTTTGATCAACGAAGCAATAACGATCTTTTTAGAAAATGAAGAGAAGATATTAAACGGGAAGTTCGATAAATCTCTTTTGGATAAGTGTAAATACGAAGCTCAGATCAATGATATCATTAAAATAAGTATAGATAAGATCTACCGCAGCAAAGAAGTTGTAGAAAAAGAGGTCGCAGGATATCAGATTATTGCAGATCTTCTAGATGTATTTGTGACCGCCTTAAATAACGGTCAGAATGGTACAACCAGTAATTATGATAAACTATTATTGAATTTACTGCCTAGTGAGTTCAAAATAGAAACTTTGTCAACCTACGAGACCATCATGGCTATTTGTACTTATGTTTCTAGAATGTCTGATAGTTATGCTATCAGAATTCACAAGAAGATTCGTGGAAACGTATTTTAGATTTGTTGAATTCGTAATAAAAGAAAAAAAAGGTGTTTAAAAACACCTTTTTTTTTGGTTTTTATTGTAATGTCTTTAAAAATTAGCGACTTATCCGTAAATTCGCTTATTAAAATTAAAAACCAACTATGAAATGCTAAAAAACTACGATTTCCCCCTTTCCCTAAACCAGCTTGCTACTTTTTTTGCTAGATGATCTGTTTTGAGATTGTTCGTGATGTTTTTGTGTATTTAGGTTTTGAAAACAAACTATTCAAATCTTCAAATAATTAAACAGAAAATTTGCCCTATGAGTCTAATGAAAAGAATGTTAAGCCTATTACTGGTATTCATTTCCGCAATTACCTTTGCACAAGAAACCACACAAGTAGTTCAGAACTATCTTGATGAAAACAGAGTAAGTCTGTCTTTAACTAATGATGATATCCAAGATTGGATCATCACAGATGAGATCTATTCAGAGAGATCTCAATTAACGCATGTATATATCCAACAAAGACATGGTGGGATTCCAATTTACAATGCGGTAGCCAACATAAGTATCAAAGATGGACAAGTCGTTCATTCTGGGATTTCATTCATTATTGATGCTCGTTCGAAAGTGAATGCTTTAACACCAAGTATTAGTCCGAATGCAGCCATCCAAAAAATGGCGAGTGCCTTTGAATTAGGTTCAGCAAACGGAATTTCTTTGGTACAAACGAATGGAGTGAACAACTTTGTTTACAGTAAAAGCGGAATTTCTGCAGAAAACATTCCTGTAGAATTGGTATACCAAGAAAGCGCAGACAAGAAACTTATTCTTTCATGGAGATTGAGCGCATTAGAGATCAATGGAATCCATTGGTGGGATGCTAGAATAGATGCCAACACCGGCGTTATCGTAGATTCTAACGATTGGAATATCAGCTGTCAGTTTGATATGGCAGAAGTAAAACACGATCATCAGAGACATGTGAGAAATAAGATTGGAGAGCGAGTGAATAGATCTTTACTCTTTACAGGAGAGAATTACAATGTATTTGCCCTTCCTTTAGAGAGTCCGAATCATGGAAGTAGATCTATTGTTACTAACGCTTTTACCACAAACGCATCACCGTTTGGTTGGCATGACAATGACGGTGTTGAAGGAGCAGACTTTACTATTACTAGAGGAAACAATGTATATGCTCAATTAGATGATGATGCGAACAACAATACATTCGGTTTGGCTCCAGATGGAGGTTCAAGTTTAACTTTCGACTTCCCATATGACGATACTTTACAACCTGACAATTATACGGAAGCTTCTGTGACGAATTTGTTCTACCTGAACAACGTCTTTCACGATATTATGTTTAACTATGGATTTGATGAAATATCAGGAAACTTTCAAGATTTAAATTATAGTGGAGACGGTGATGATGGTGATTATGTAATTGCAGATGCTCAAGACGCAAGTGGTACTAATAATGCAAATTTTGCAACCCCAAGAGATGGTTTCAGACCTAGAATGCAAATGTTCTTATGGGATAGAACCGATGATCTTTTAACGATTAATACGGGTTCAGTAGCTGGAAGTTATCCCGGGAATGACTCTAATTTTAATAATGGTTTTAACCCACCATCACAGACAGGAGTTCCATTACTTGGGAATCCTGTAACAGCAGACTTAATGGTTGTTGATGATGGAAGTGCGAATCCAACTGAAGCTTGTGAGACTATCCAAAATGATCTTACAGGAAAGATTGCTGTGATCAGAAGAGGGAATTGTTCATTTGTTGACAAGGTAAGAAGAGCGCAAACTGCAGGAGCTCTTGCCGCGATTATCGTAAACAATACAGATGGTCAAGTTCTTATGGGTGGTGTTACATTAACTGTGAATATCCCGGCAATATCGATTTCTCAAGTTGATGGTGAAGCTGTGATTGCTGCTTTAGACAATGGAGAGACTTTAAATGCTACATTGGAAGATCCAGGCTTATCTCATGATAGTAGCTTTGACAATGGTATCATTGCTCATGAATATGGACATGGTGTTTCTAACAGACTGATCGGAGGACCAGGTACTACAGGATGTATGGGGAATGCAGAGCAACTAGGAGAAGGGTGGTCTGATTTCTTTGGATATATTATTACGATGAGACCAGGAGATGCTGCAGATTTGGCAAGAGGAATTGGAACTTTTGCTGCGGACCAGCCGATTGATGGTAATGGAATCCGTCAATTTCCGTATACAACAGACATGTCTGTAAACCCTTTTACATTCGATAACGTTCAGGACCAGACAGCGGGTGGTAATGTATCTGTTCACGGTGTTGGATCTATTTGGGCTACGATGCTTTGGGATTTAACCTGGGCGTTGATCGACGAATATGGATGGGATCCAGATATCTATAATGGAAGCGGAGGAAACAACAAAGTGTTAGAACTTGTAATCGAAGGTTTGAAATTGACTCCATGTAACTCTGGATTCATAGGAGCTAGAGATGCTATCTTAGCCGCTGATGAGGCGATTAATGGCGGTGCGAATGCTTGTTTGATCTGGGGTGTATTTGCTAACAGAGGATTAGGTTACAGCGCAACTGGAGGAAGCACTAACTCTATTGCAGATCAAACCGAAGCTTTTGATCTACCACCAACGAGCGAATTGAACTGTGCATTAAGTGTTACAGATATAGATGCTAGGAACTTTACAATCTATCCAAACCCATCTAATGGAAGCTTAAGTATTTCTGTAATCAATGATGTTGAGAATGCTCAAGTTTCTATTTATGATTTGAAAGGTAGAGAAGTATACTTTGACAGAGTTGATATTTACGGATCTGTGAATATCAATGCCTCGAAATTGGCAACAGGTATGTATGTGCTGAAAATCTCAAATGGTACAACAAGCTTCAGCCAGAAGATTATTATTCGATAATAGAGAATTAATATAATATATAAAAGGCCTTGAGAGATCAAGGTCTTTTTTTATGCAAAGGAAAGAATAGTCTTACGAATAGAATCTGAATCTATTTTATTCATTTTTTGAAGTTCAGAGATGCTTCCATGTTCGGTAAATTCATCTTTTAAACCTAAGGACACTATCTTATTCTGGTAGCTTTTTTCTGAAGCATATTCTAGAATAGCAGATCCAAATCCTCCTGTTAGCATCCCATCTTCAATGGTAATAATATTCTCATACTTCTTAAAGATTGTATCTAATAATCCCTTGTCCAAAGGTTTAACAAAGCGCATATCAAAATGACCCACGTTTAGATCTTTTATAGCATCAGATACATTTTTTGCGATGGTACCCAAAGAAAGTACGGCGGTCTTATCACCAGACTGAAGACACACTCCCTTACCAATTTCAATAGATTCAAATTCATGCTTCCAGTCCACCATCACTCCTCGTCCTCTTGGATATCTTATTGCAATAGGACTCGATAATCCTTGCTGTGCGGTGTACATGATATTTCTGAGTTCCACCTCATTTCTTGGTGCATAGACGATCATATTTGGAATAGCGCGTAGATAGGTAAGGTCAAAAAATCCGTGATGGGTAGCACCGTCTTCACCTACGAGTCCGGCTCGATCTAAACAGAAGATCACCGGTAAATTCTGTAAAGCTACATCATGAATGACCTGATCATAGGCTCTTTGTAAAAAGGTAGAATATACATTACAGAATGGTACCATTCCTTGAGTAGACAATCCGGCAGACAGAGTAACCGCATGTTGTTCTGCTATCCCTACATCGAAGGTTCTTTCAGGAAGCTCATCAAACATCTTTTTTAAAGAACTTCCCGTAAGCATTGCTGGAGTAATTCCCACGATCTTTTCGTTCTGTTGTGCCAATTCGAGAATAGTTTCTCCAAAGACATCCTGATATTTTGGAGGCAATCCTTCACTGCTGTTAGCGATAATCTCTCCTGTCTTTGCATCAAATTGTCCAGGTGAATGATAGGTTACCTGATCTTTTTCAGCCTGAGAAAGTCCCTTTCCCTTAGTGGTTATAACATGTAAGAACTTGGGTCCCTTTTTATTTTTTAGTCTCTTAAGTTCTCTCAATAAACTTTTAAAGTTATGACCATCTATAGGACCTGAATAATCAAAGTTAAGAGCTTTGATAATATTGTTTTGGGCAAGAGATCTGTCCTTTTTTACTTTGGTCAAGTATTCCTTTAAAGCTCCAACAGAAGGATCAATGCCAATCGCG
>CAZDKB010000003.1:0-35375 GCA_964505885.1 uncultured Flavobacterium sp. | reverse complement strand
GCGTTATCGTTCAATATGATCAATAGATTTGTATCACTAACACCTGCGTGATTTAAGGCTTCAAAGGCCATACCGCTGGCAATAGAAGCATCACCAATTACAGCAATATGTTGTTTTTCTGTTTCTCCTTGTAAAGAACTAGCAATGGCCATTCCAAGTGCAGCAGAGATCGAAGTGGAAGAATGTCCTACTCCGAAAGTATCATATTCACTTTCCGATCTGTTCGGAAAACCTGCAATACCTCCTAATTGTCTGTTGGTATGAAAAATGTCCTTTCTACCCGTCAGAATTTTATGACCGTATGCTTGATGTCCTACATCCCAAACAAGTAGATCATTTGGAGTATCGAATAAATAGTGCAAGGCTATCGTCAATTCAATAACACCGAGACTGGCTCCTAAATGACCTTTTTTGGTTGCGACAATATCAATGATGAACTCTCTCAATTCTTTGGCCAGTTGAGGTAGCTGTTCTTCAGGTAATTCTCTAATGTCTGAAGGATAATTAATATGGTCTAACAATGAAAACATAGGAGTACAAAAATACGTCAATTTTATGGTTTGAAAATTTCAAGAAACCAAATCTGAAAAACTGGGATTTTAACTCATTTGCTTTTCGTAATATTGAAGAAAATCTGAGAGATGATCCAGCCATTCGATGACGAATACTTCATGAAGAGAGCTTTACAAGAAGCGCAGATGGCCTTTGATAAGGGTGAGGTGCCCGTTGGAGCTGTAATTGTTCTGAAGAACCAGATCATCGCTCGAGCACACAATCTCACTGAAACCTTAAACGATGTAACCGCTCATGCTGAAATGCAAGCTTATACGGCTGCGGCGGATTTCTTAGGCGGAAAGTATCTTAAGGATTGTATACTTTACGTAACCTTAGAACCCTGTCAAATGTGTGCTGGCGCAAGCTATTGGACTCAGATCGGTAAGATTGTTTATGGCGCCCCCGAACCTCAAAGAGGCTTTGTGAATTTAAATACCCAGCTACATCCAAAAACGAAGGTGGTAAGTGGTATATTGGGCGACGAATGTAGCAGATTATTAAAGCGATTTTTTGTAGAAAAACGCAATTTGAATTAGAGAGAAAGAATGATCAAGTCATACGATGTTGTTGTTGTGGGTGGAGGACCTGCAGGTGGACAAACTTCAAGGAATTTAGCCAAAAGAGGGTATAATGTGTTATTAGTGGAGCGTTATCCAAGTTTTGATGACAATAATTTTTCTAGTGCTGGGATGACACTTAAACCTCTTGATGAATTCGATCTTCCAGATTCTATTATTGGTTCTTATTGGAAAGACATTACCATTCAGTGCACGGGTAAAGGATACGATTGGAAAGGCAAAACCAATAAGGGAGTTGTATTGGATTTTGGGAAACTCAAACAGTTCTTAGCTGATGAAACTATAGCCAATGGGAGTGACGTTTTATTAGGACATAAATATCTTTCTAAGCAAGTTGGAGAAGAAGATATTTTGGTTGATCTGCAAAAGGCTAAATCATCTGAACTTGTTCAAGTAAGAACAAAACTTCTAGTAGATGCCACAGGTCCACTTCGTAAAGTGATCTATGATACGAAGGAAGAACAACCGGAAATGTATTTGGGAAGTGGTACCGAATATTTGATAGAAGTAGATCAAAAAACCTATGATCAATTCAAAGATCGACTTGTATTCTTCTTAGGTCATAAATGGGCTATAAAAGGTTATTCTTGGATCTTTCCTATGGAAAATAAGATCCTGAAAGTTGGGGCGGGAAAAACACATTTGAGATCCAAGGACCAAGACGAAACGGATAAGACTACTAAAAAGATCACAGAGCAGATCATCAAAGAATATATCAAAAGTGAAGATTATAAGTTGTTGGATGTTCATGGGGGTATATTGAGATATAGCGAAGGACTAAAAGATCTTTTTTATCACAATAAAGTTGTTGGTGTTGGGGACGCAGTTTCAGCCATCAACCCAAGAGGAGGTGAAGGAATACGCTATGCCATGCAAAGTGCAGACTTGGCTTGTGAATATATCGACCAATTCCTCAAAACAGGAAAAGACAATTTTGATGCCTATCGTAAGATCTGGAGAAAACGAAAGCTTTTTAAGTGGCGTTTAAGCGAAGTTTCAGCAAGAAGAATGTATAGCAAGTATTCTGATCAGCAGGTAGAGAATAGAGTTGCATTCTTTCACAAGAACTTTAGTATTGATGTCTTAATCGATAGCCTATTTAACTTCAAATACAATCAGATCTTTTCTAGGATCTTTCAGTTGATTGCCTTAAAAATTCAATACTCCTTTAAAAAAGAAAAGTTCTAGTTATTTTTTGTTCAGCCAAGCGTTTCTAGCCTCCATCATCTGATCACTAATATCCGCTCCTATGCTTTCATAGGTTTGGATCGTATAATTCGGGTTTTTGCCAAGTTTTACTTGCACGGTCTTTTCTTGTCCGAATCTATTGATCACCAAATTCATTTGATCTAATACGGTCATTTTTGAAAGAATTGAATTAAAATCTGTTTTATCATCCAACTTTTTGCCATTTACTGAAACGATTAAGTCTCTAGAATCTAAACCTGCTTTGTAGGCCGGGCTTCCCATTTTTGGTTCACCAGCAATTCTATTTCCGGAAACTCTTGCTCCAAAGTAGGGCGTGCTTGATGATCGTTTCATAGCCACACCCACAGATTGGAAAAGTTCACGGTAATTAGGCATTTTGCTATCGAAGATAAAATCATTGAAAAAGGTGTTTCCAAATTCCTCTCCGGCGTATTCGTTCAATGCAGTATTCAAATTTGAAATGGTATACGGAATCTCTTCTTTACCATATTTAGTCCATACCAATTTCATATAATCATCTAAATTCAAATTTCCAGGTTGATTCCTCAAAGAAAGATCTAATGCCAATCCCAAAACACTTCCGTAGGAGTAATAAGAGATAAAAGTATTTCCACGGTTCACAGGATCTACAGATCTAGCAGCATCTACGAATGGTGCTTGATAGCTCATTTCAATAGGATTGAAGAAGTCTCTACCTGGCGAGTTCCAAACATAGTTAAAGGTCCCGTTCAAACCATTGATGTATTGGTCTACAGTTCTGATTTCTGCTCTACATAATATTAATCCGGTATAATAGCTTGTAAACCCTTCGGCAAACCATAATTCACCACTCATATTGGCCTCTTCAAAATCGAAAGGCTCTAAGGATTGAGGACGGATTCTCTCTACATTCCAAGCATGGAAGAATTCATGAGAAACCGTTCCAATAGCACCACCGTTTGCCAGACTCCTTGTAGAGGTTAAGATGGTAGAATTTCTATGCTCCATTCCATCTCCACTGGCATTTGGGATATAACAAGCTAAGAAGGTATATTCACCAAAGTCGAATTCCGGTAACTCTCCGAAGACTTCTTTTTCTTGGAGAACGATGGCCTTTACATCTTCAAAATACTCATCCAATTCTTTGTCTGTTCCATTGTGATGTAAGACAAAATTGATGGTTTGAGAATCAACTTCAAAGGATCTCACTTGATGGTTACTGATCTCAGTTGGACTATCCATAA
Source organism: uncultured Flavobacterium sp. (assembly GCA_964505885.1). Taxonomy (GTDB): domain Bacteria; phylum Bacteroidota; class Bacteroidia; order Flavobacteriales; family Flavobacteriaceae; genus Polaribacter. The sequence goes on along the minus strand of CAZDKB010000003.1, from coordinate 31,810 downwards.
AGTACTGCAAGTTGGGAGCTGAATAAGTAGATTCACTCTCTTTCTTTAATTGTGTTGCCACTTTCCAATTCAAATCTTTTGGAGTATTGAAGGTAACCTCAATCGGACTCTCAGAATGTGATGGAGCATACATAAAAGTAGCAGGGATGTTCAAATGAGCATGGGTTTCATCAATCTGAGCATAGGTTCCACCCCCGCGATTCGCAAATAGTGTATAAGATACATTCACGGTTCCATCCTTGCTGTCAACTAACCATGAATACGGATCAGGTCTAGTGATCTTTAGTTCATCTCCATTTCCGTTGGTTGCTTTTACATTGTACACATTCTTCGCAAATTCGTGCAGTGCATATCGTCCTGGTGAAGTTCTGCTCATTCGAAAAGTAAATTCACCATTTTTTACTTGTGCAAAACTTACGCTTATCTCCGCTTCATGATGAACAGCGTTAGGAAAAACTATAGAATAGTTTACCGAACCTTTACTGGAGTTCTCTAAAGGAGTTGAACAATAAGATAACAGGATTGTAATCGCTATAATAGCTAGAATTTGAAATGACTTCTGCATGTTATGAATTATTTGAATCGCATCGAAAATACAAAAAACACTCAACCTAAACCCAAGTCCATATCATTGGATATTTTTAGAAGCCCGTCTTTTTGGATATTGAAACCTTCTTTCCATTGGTGAGCTCTAAGGTTAGGGACTGTTCTTTTCTCATAGCATCTCTTTGAAAGGTATCCAAAGAACAAAAATCAGAAAATACCTTACCGTTCAAACTTTTGACTTGGTCACCCGTTCTCACTCCCATGTTCCAGAGTTCACTGCCTTCAGTTAAACCAGAAATTTGCATTTTTCCATCATAGAACATCACAATACAAGGATACCCTGAATAAACCTGATCTACAACGGATTCAGAGACATAAAGTTTGTCATTCTTTAAGCTTAAGAACAACTCCTTACCTTTCCAAAGTCTATTACCAATCTTAGTAGATCGTGCACTATCATAGTATATAATCGGAGAAAGATAGGCGCCTTTTGAAACGGATTGAGGAAACTTGAATACGGTAGATTTATAACTTGTGAAGATCCCATTTACATCAAAGCTCCCAGAATAGACACTCAGTTTAGGGAGTTCATTGAGATTCGTTAGATTGTATTGTCTCGTTGAAATGTTTGAGGAACCTGCCGCGCCTGTATCCAGTAAAAATTTGAATCTTGATCCCTTTCTATCCAAATACACATATGGCCTACTCTTGATAAAATTGAAATTCAATTCCGACATGCCCTCTACCTTTTTTGGAAAGTGATTTGAAGGATACATAATTAAGATCTTGTTCTTATAATCTATCGTCCAGTTCAGGGCTTTGATAATATCTACTCCCAAGATTCCATCAATATTATGACAGGCAAAGAACTCGTTTTTGGGTGTATTTAAGATTCTGTGCTTTCTGATTTTCCTACTCCCCAGTTCGATCAATCCACTTTTATACAAACGCATCTGACTTTTTCTTGCACTGGACGAATTGATAGTCATCACTTTTCTTGTAGTCTCCAGTTCCTCCTTGGCCCAACCATAAGCAACTGAGGTCCCCGCTCCTGTATCGAAAGCAAATTGTTTTACTTTTCCATTGAAGCTAATGGGAATGACGATGATTCCAAGATCATTGTTAAAAGGAATTGTGTCTTGAAAGGCTTGTCCGTAGACCGAATTAATGAGGAATATCAGACAAAGTAAGAGTAAGGGCTTTTTCATTTTTATAGAGATCATCAATGAATGATAAAACTAACAAAAAAGCCACTACGATTAAGTAGCGGCTTTATATTTTGTCATGATTTTAACTAGTCTCTTGATAAGAAGATCTGAATTACATACCAGAATAATAGCATTAGTGAAGCAAATAATCCTAATGCTGCTGGAATATAGTCTTCCGTTCCGTATTTGTGAATCAAGTTTGAAGTTTGGTATAAAATCGACCCTGCAGCCAATACACACATTCCTACGGAGAACCAAAGACCTAAATTGAATCCAAATAGAACTCCAGCCAGAATTAAGCCAATTGCAATAAAGAATCCAGCTGTTAAACCTGCTCTTAAAAATGAAAAGTCTTTCTTAGTAATAAATACAATGGCCGATAAACCAGTGAATAAAGAAAGAGTTACAATGGCAGCCTGATTTAATAGATCAAAGCTTTGTGTATAAGAAAGGGCAATGTAGATCAACGGAACAAAGATGAAGGCTTCTGCAAAAATGTATAAGGCATAACCCATGTATTGAACATTCTTATTCGTGGTTTTCATTACTGTGCTTTCAGCATAATTTGTAGCCAACATAAACCCTCCTAGCATGATGAGCCAACGCCAACCTTGAAGCATAGAAAGTGCAAACTCTACAATGGCTGTACTTTGAAGTAATAAGTACTCAAACACCAAGAACACTAATACACCTCCGGCAACATGTGAGTAGGTTTTCTTATAAAATGCAATTCTGTCTGCATCCGTAGCTTGCGCTAGAATGACTTTGTTTTGTGGAATTTCCATAGTTTAATTTTTTAGTTAGTTCTTAAGAGGTTGAAATATACAGATTTTTTCAAATTTTGGTTATTCGATGACCTTGTTTATCCGTTTCGTTGACTTCGAGAGTACTTCGACTAGCTCAGCATAACTCATCAGTCACCCAATTGATAACTGATAATTGATAATTGTTCATTGCTACCGTCTTCTATTCGCCAACAGTGGGGGAGGTTCTCCGTTAAAAGGATTCCATCTAGAAATACTTTTGGCTTCCATTCCTTTGGCTCTGATCACGGCTCTGTCTCCATAGCGTTCACGCATTTTGTCCATGGCTTGATATAGATTTAAGATCTTTTCATCGTCGTCAAATAAGTCGATCTGATGTCCGCCTTCTACCAAATGAGAAAACTTCACACCGATCAATCGCACCAACATTCTTCTTTGATAGAGTTTCTTGTATAGCTCCTTTACGACAGGAATGATCTTGTGATCTGCACTACTATAGGGAATTCTTTTTTGAACTGTATAGGTCTGAAAATCGGAATAACGAATCTTAAAAGTCACACAAGCCGTCAACTTGTTTCCTCGTCGAAGTTGATAGATCAGGTTTTCTGCCATGGCAATAATGATTCCTTCTAGCTTATTTACATCGGTAGTATCTCTGTCGAAAGTTCGTTCTGTAGAGATGGATTTCCGTTCTTGATATTGTACAACCGGACTGTTATCAATTCCGTTGGCTTTTTTCCATATTGAAACTCCGTTTTTTCCAAACACCTTACTCATCATTTCAATGGGCATTTCCTGAATGGTCTTGATGCGTTTGATTCCTAGATCGCACATAGATCGGTACATGACTTCACCAACAGAGGGAATCTTTTTTACAGATAAGGGTGATAAAAAAGGTTTTTCAGTTCCTTTTACAATTCGAATCTGATTATTGGGTTTAGCTTCGCCTGTAGCAATCTTAGAAACTGTTTTATTAATAGAATGACCAAAAGAAATGGGCAACCCGGTTTCTTTCATGATCTTTTGTCTGAGTTCCGTAGCCATTTGATGACAACCAAAAAACTGATCCATTCCGGTGAGATCGATATAGAATTCGTCTACGGAAGTCTTCTCATACAAAGGCACCGATTCTTTGATGATCTCTGTGACATTGTTTGAGAATTTAGAATAGATCCCAGAGTTTCCTCGAACGATAATCGCTTCCGGACATAATTGTTTTGCCATTCGCATAGGCATAGCAGAATGAATTCCAAAACTCCTAGCTTCGTAACTACAAGCTGCTACAACACCTCTGTCTGACGTACCACCAATCAGTACCGGTTTTCCCACTAGTTTGCGGTCTAATAAACGTTCGCAAGACACAAAAAAAGTGTCGAGATCCATATGTATTATAGAACGGTTTTCTGTCATATCGTTTATTGTCATTTTGAGCCAGCCTGTGATAGACAGGCGCGGTCGAACCCGCCTGCTTCGGGCAGGAAATCTATACTATCTTTTTAACTCATGAGATTTCTCCATTTCAGTCGAAATGATATTTATTCCAAACTCCCAATACTTTTGGGTGGAGAAAATCCTATTCTTTATTTATCCCTTTACTTGATTCATCTTATTCCTACCATTGATCTTCTGCGCAGTTCTGCTATCTGCATACCGCGGATCTTCAATAATTGCCAAACGTTCTAGCTTGCTTACTTCAATAGAGATACAATCAAACTCTTCCATCACTTTTCCTGTAATCCTATAAATTCCTTTCCCTCGAAATGGAAATCTTTTCGCCACAGGCGGAAAATGAACCGTGTCTATAAAATACCCATCATAATCTAAGAAGTTTCCAAAGTACATTTGTTTGCCTCCTGTGGTACTGGTTCTTTTGGTGGTTACCAAATAACCTTCGATAGTCACTATTTTTCCGCTTCTATTTTTTAGGTGAGCAGCTCTCATCGAATTTGAAAACCACTCCTCCAATAGCTCAAAAGGATTGCACAAAGGAAAACCTAGTAGTTCTATCTGATCAAAAGCATTTTCAAGATCTGTAGAGATCAGAGACGGAGTTTTATAAGAGATCCACTCGTTTCTGAACAGTGTGAGTTTGTGCTCTTCAAAGGTGATCTTATTGATCTTCATATGCGCATCCCACAACAATTCTCTTTTGTTGATTCCCGTAAATCGAAACGCATCAATCTTGATCAAAATATTGATCTGTTCAATAGAAATAGAAACCCGTTCTATAAAGTTGTTTAGTGAGAGAAAAGCCCCGTTTTCAATTCGTTCTTTGAGGATTCTTGCTACTGTTCTAGACTCCATCGACTGTAAGAATTGAAACCCTAAATAGATGTCTTTTCCGTAGATCACACTTTCGTGAAAACTATTGTTGATACAAGGCGCATGAATGATTCCGCCATGCATTCTTGCCTCATGTACATAGAGTTCTGTTCTGTAAAATCCGCCAAAATTATTGATGGTTGCTACCATATATTCTAAGGGATAATAAGCTTTCAAGAACAGACTTTGATAGCTTTCTACGGCATAAGAAGCAGAATGTCCTTTAGCAAAAGCATAACCCGCAAAACTTTCTATTTGTCGCCATACATCTTTGGTAAAATCTTCGGGTTTCCCATCTTTTTTACAGTTGCTAAAGAACTTGTCTTTCACTTTTAGAAACTCGGTTCTAGATCTAAATTTCCCAGACATTCCTCGTCGTAGCATATCGGCTTCGCCCAAGGTAAGCTTGCCATAATAGTGCGCCACTTTGATCACATCTTCTTGGTAGACCATCACTCCGTAAGTTTCGGGCATGATATCTAACAAAACAGGATGGGCATCTTTTCGTCGTTCGGGATAGCGGTACCTTAGAATGTATTCTCGCATCATCCCAGATTTTGAAACTCCAGGTCTAATCACAGAGCTTGCCGCTACCAAACCTAAATAATCATCTACTTGAAGTTTGGTCATGAGCATTCTCATGGCTGGAGATTCTACATAAAAACAACCGATAGCTTTAGCCGTTCTTAACAGGTGTTTGATACGTTCATCTTCTTTGAACCGTTTGATATCGTGAATGTCTAGTGGAGGTTTTTCAGGGTGATTCTTATGAACGATTTCCACGGCATCTTTGATCTTTCCTAAGCCACGCTGACTCAGAATATCGAACTTATACAAACCAATATCTTCCGCTACGATCATATCAAACTGAGTGGTTGAAAACCCTTTTGGCGGCAAAAAGGTGGCGGTATAATGCTGAATCGGTTTTTCTGAGATGATGATTCCTCCAGCGTGAATTCCGAGGTAGTTTGGAAAACCCTGAATAGAATCAGAATAGACCACAACCAACTTAGAGAGTTTGTCTAAACGATCGTACTGATAAGCTCCTGAAGACAAAATATCGATCTCAGATTTAGGCAGTCCAAAGACTTTTCCTAACTCTCGTACAGATGCTTTATACTTAAAAGTATTGTACACAGAAATCAGTGCGGTATGTTTGAACTCTTCAAAAATGAATCGAGTGATATCATCTCTATCGGTCCATGAGAAATCGATATCAAAATCTGGAGGATTCTTTCTGTAGAGGTTGATGAATCTCTCAAAATAAAGATCCAGTTCAATAGGATCAACATCGGTAATTCGCAACAGATAGGCGATTATGCTATTGGCACCACTCCCGCGGCCTACATAAAAGTATCCTTTGGATCTGGCGTATTCCAAGATCCGCCAATTGATCAAAAAATAAGAGACAAAACCTTTTTCTTTGATGATAGTTAGTTCTTTTCTGATGCGTGAATAGATGGCCTCGACTGGGTCTTTATATCGATAGGAAATCCCGTCGTAGGTAAGCTTTTCTAACAAAGCATAATCTTCTTCTTCACTAGCTGTATAACATCTTTGGTTATTAGGAGTTTCCTTAGAAAAATCGAACTCGATAGAACATTGTTCCATAAGCCTTTCTGTGTTGAGTAAGATCTCAGGATATTCAGAACAATGACGCATCAATGTTTCTAGAGAAACAAAGCGGTGAAAATCTTTTCCTTGTTCAGAAACAGGAAGTTTACTCAGTAAAGTATTATTGTCGATTGCCCTTAATAGACGATGCGTATTAAAGCCTTTTTTATTCTGAAAAGAAACTGTGTGAAGCAGAACTAACTTATCTAGTTTGTGTCTCCATTTTGAAAGCGGAAGTCGACGAATATCTTCCAGAGAAATACCCAAGAACTCATGAGCTTCTAATTCAAAAGGAAAGTTCTCCTGAAAGGGATAAATGGCAAAGACATCCGACATGCATCTGGCTTTTTCCGGAATCACAGGCTTAGATTCATGTAAGAACTCAGACAAATATGTATTGATGTTTTGAAAGCCTTGATTGTTTCTTGCCAAGAGCACAAATTGCTGTTGTGCCCCATTGCGAAAATCGACTCCAACGATGGGTCTAATGTCAAACTTCTGCGACAAGCGAATAAAATCTAAGCAAGCCGAAGTATTGTTGATGTCGGTAAGGCAAAGCGAGCTAATCTCATGACTTTGAGCTTTTTCTAAGAGCTCTTTGGTAGCCATGGTTCCGTAGCGAAGACTGTAATAGGAATGACAATTTAGAAACATATTACAAAATTAACTACAAATTATAGCATTTCTTGCCTATATTTGTAGCATTATGAAAGATTGAAAACTATGGGTGTCATTGCTAAAAATATTCGTCATTTAAGAAAGTTGAGAGGGCTCACGCAAGAGCAATTATCGGAAGAATTGAGAACCACGCGTTCTAAGATTGGGTCTTATGAAGAAGGAAGGTCTGAGCCACCTATTCAGATGCTGATCGATTTTTCTAGCTATTTCAAATTACCCATTGATGTTTTGGTAAAAAACGATTTGAGTTATGCCAAAGATTCTTCTTTTATTGAAGTAGGGAACAAACGAGTTTTATTTCCGATCTCTGTAAATGAAGATAACGAAGATCTGATCGAGATCGTTCCGGCAAAAGCTTCTGCAGGATATTTATTGGGATATGATGATCCAGAATATATTCAGCAATTAGAAAAAATCAAATTACCATTTTTACCTACAGGAAAACACAGAGCTTTTCCTATCAAGGGAGATTCTATGATGCCATTGAAAGACGGTTCTTATGTAGTAGCCAAGTTTGTAGATGATATCAGAGAGGTTCGTAACGGAAGAACCTATGTTGTGGTGACAGCCAATGACGGGATGACCTACAAGCGAGTTTATAACCAATTAGAAGAGCGAAATGCATTGTTATTGTCGCCCGACAATAAAGATTACCAGTCTTATCATGTTCCCATCACAGAGGTCTTAGAGTTGTGGGAGTTTACCTGCGCGATCAATACTCAAGAATACGACGAAAGAGATTTGAAGATCTCTAGTATTTTAAAAATGTTCAACGATCTAAAAGTAGAACTAGAGTCTTTTACGGGGAAGGTTGTTTCTTAATTTGGGCTGAAGGGTTAAGGTTTAAAGTAGAAGGTATTTTTTAGAGACAAGAGACAAGAGACAAGAGACAAGAGACAAGAAACAAGAAGCAAGAGTCAGCATACAGGAGACAGGAAACATGAAACAAGAGTTCTTGTTTCTCGATTCTAAAAGCGAAGCGATCTTGGTTCTTTAAAATTCGTTTTACTATTATCTTTTTGAGAAAAATTTTCAAAACTTGTTGAGATCGTTATCTTTGAGTCTCAACACTCAATCATGAACATTTTTGACATTGTAATTGCCGCACTACTTGTTTTTGCCTTTGTAAGGGGTTTTATGAAAGGTTTCTTTGTAGAAGTTGCCTCTTTGATCGCATTGGTTGGTGGAGTTTGGGGCGCCATTCACTTCTCATACTTCGCTGGAGATATGCTAAAAGAACGAGTAGATTGGGCGGAGAACTATATTGCACTCACAGCCTTTGCCATCACCTTTATAGCGATTGTCGTTGGAGTTTCTTTCCTTGGAAAAATGCTTACCAAAATGGCCGATTTTGCAGCTTTGGGAATGATTAACAAGATCTTTGGTGGTGTATTTGCCTTGTTAAAAAGCATGGTGATTTTAAGTGTTGTCTTTGTCTTCTTTTCTCGAATCAATACCACGATTCCCTTTGTTGGAAAAGAGACCCTAGAAAATTCCATTCTGTATGCTCCAGTAAAAGATATTGTTCCAACTATTTTCCCAGCAATTGTGGAAGAGTTTGATTCTCGAGATATTGATGAAATGGATCCACGAAATAAGGATACTGATAACAAGAACACTGAATCTAATGAAAACGCTGAGTAAACTCTTTCTAAGTCTATTTTTCTTTGCTTCCATAACGGCATTTGCACAGGATTGTTCGATTCTTAAGAACAATAATTTTACCTATACATTAAATGGAGACCGTGTTCAGGTCGAATTTAAAGAGGACAGCCATATTGAAAGACATAAGAGAGGAAAGTACTTTATCATTTCTAGTATAAACTGGATTTCGGATTGTGAGTATGAATTGAAGATTAAGAGAGTGACCTTACCAAACTTTCCATTTAAAGTGGGAAATAAGATTCGTGTAAAAGTATCAAAGATCAAAGATGATAAAGTCTACTTTTCATCAACTATTGAAAACTTCAGCTGGGAAGGAAAACTGACCAAACAGAAAAAGAAGGTCAAAAAGAAAGAAGATTAATCTAATCGTCTACATGTTCCTTTAACCAATGTAAACACTCTTTGAAGTCGTCGAAAATGGTGTCTTCACCGATGAGATCTGGAATCATATCAATACGTTCCATCATATATCTCGGTTGCGCTTGAACATCCACAAAAAGTATGTCTTTTCCTTCTTTCTTAAGATCTACCAAGATGTCTTCCAAAGTGTATAACCCAGACTGATCGATGTATTGCATTCTATCCATTCTAATAACGATCATAGAAGCCGATTGAGGAATCTGTTTAACCAATTGTTGGAAGTCGCTTGTAGAGCCAAAGAACAAAGGCCCTTTGATATGTTTGATAAAGACTTTTTCTCTGAGCTCTTTGGTAAAGCCAATCTCATCTGCCCAGGGTTCTTCTGTTAAGGATCTGATATCTGAGCGCTTTCCTGTAAGATCCCCGATTCTTTTCATAAAGATCAATGAAGCGATTACTAATCCTATTCCAACTGCGTTTACAAGATCCCATAAACTAGAGAGGATTAACACGACCAACATGATCATCACCTCAGAGCTTAACCTTATTGGAATTAGTTTGAACAATTTCAATTTAATGTCTTTCGGCAGGGAAGGAATAGCACGTAGACCTTTATAATCCATTACTCCAATTCCAACAGTTACTAAGATTCCAGCTAATACAGCAGCTGGGATTTTTGAGGCTACAGAACTAAATCCTAACATGATGATCAAAAGGACAACTCCAGCAATCATCCCTGAAAGTTTTGTTTTACCACCGGCATTGATGTTTACCACCGTTCTAATAGTAGCACCTGCTCCTGGGATTCCTCCAAAAACAGAGGCAATACTGTTTCCAATTCCTTGACCTATCAATTCCTGATTGGGTTTGTGTTTGGTTTTGGTCATATTGTCTGCCACTACACTGGTAAGCAAAGAATCAATTGCTCCCAAAAATGCCAAGGCAATTGCCGTGAAAATATAAGGTGTAATGGCCTCTACACTAAAGGACTGAAACATATCTAGATTTGGCATCGGGAAGCCACTTGGGATCTCCTGAATAGGTTTGTAATCCAATCCAAGAGCAACGGCTCCTCCTGAGACTACCAATAAGGCAACCAGTGTACTCGGAATCTTTGTTGTGATCCGTTTGAATAAAAATATGATCGCAATGGTAATTAAGGAAAGGGCCAGTTCTAACCAATTGATATTTCTTAACATCCTAGGGAAAACCTTGATGGAACCGAGAACTCCAGATGCTTCTTTTGCGGCTAAGGTTTGCGACTCACGCAGAATATCTTCTGAAGTTATTTTTTCAGCCCTAACAACAGTTTCCTTAAAATCTTCAAGAACTAGTATTCCCTCACCAGCTTCTTCTTTAAGAATATTCTCTAATATCCGTTCTTCGGCCTCTGCTTTAAACTGATTCACATAGTCTCCATCCTGCTTCGGGTTGTATCCCAAAGAAGGAGCAATTTGAGTCATGATAATGATTACACCAATTGCCGTCATAAATCCTGAAACCACGGGATAGGGTATATAACGAATGTATTTTCCTATTCCCGTAAAACCGAGTGCAATCTGAATCAAACCGGCCAGAAGAAAGACTAGAAGAATGGAGGGTAAGGCCTTTTCAACATCTCCATCATTCGTGGCAACGATTCCTGCAATGATTACCATACTCACAGCCGTCATCGGAGCAGTAGGTCCTGAGATCTGTGTAGGAGTTCCTCCAAACAGTGCGGCGAAGAAACTGATAAGAATTGCTCCGTATAAACCTGCATCCGGACCTAATCCAGAAGACACACCAAAAGCCAGTGCAAGGGGCAATGCCACAATACCTGCGGTTAGTCCACCAAAAAGATCACCTCTAAGATTAGCGAAGATTTTTTTCATACAAACATCAGCAATTCACGCCGAGCCAAAATTACATATTTTCAATAAAAAAAACCGATGATAATTATCATCGGTTCTTATTTTTCTAATTAAAAGTTGACCAGTGTAATAATGTTGATCTGATCTCTACTTGAGGTCTCGAAAACCTGACTCATATAACCGAGCTCTAATTTTATCCCTTTGCTGAGTTTATAACCCAATCCGCCGTAAATTCGATTCCTGTCGAAGACATTTCCATCTCCATTAAGAAAGATCTCATTATAGGCCGAGAGGTAATACTTTGAACTTCCAAAAGGAACGTTCATGCTTAAGAAATATCTGAACCTCGTTCTAAAATCACTTTCGATAAATCGTTGTTCAAATCGATATCTATGTTGCAAACTTACCTTTCCAATATTCTGCCTGGTAATGAATTGTTGGAAGATACGATGTTCTTCAACCGTGGTTTGATCATTAGCATTTCCGGTAAAATTCTCAGAATTTATATATCCATATCCTAAGAGTAAATTGCTTCTAGATCCTAGATTATAACCAATTCCGGTTCTGATGAGTAATTGCTCAAGGTCACCCAGCGTATTGTAATTTCTATATTGGATCTCATGGTGTAAATTCCATTTCGAATTCAACTGTTTACTTCCAATATAGATCATCCAATTACCCGGCCCTTGTTCTTGTGCTTTCAGGGAGGAAAAGCCCAAGAAAAGGGCAAGGATAAAAATAAGTTTCTTCATCAATTATTAGTCTTCATAAAAAGTTACAGACCCGTCTTTGATGTCGTACATCGCACCAACGATGACAATGTCACCAAATTCTTCTAGATCACTCAACACAGAACTCTTGCTTCTGATATTATCAATAGTCATATAAACATTCTTCTCTGCAACTGAGTTTACAAAATCTATGTTCTTCGAAGTTCTTTCGTTATGATCTTTTGGATGCTCTACAGCTTCAACAGCAGGTTTTAGTTTACTGATCAAGGTTGTTAGGTTTCCAAGTTTTGCGTCGTCGCAAGCACCTTTTACGGCACCACAACTCGTATGACCCATAACTACGATCACCTTAGTACCTGCCAGTTTACAAGCAAACTCCATACTTCCTAAGATATCATCGTTTACGAAGTTACCTGCGATTCTGATACTAAACACATCACCAATACCTTGGTCGAAGATCAATTCTGCAGAAACGCGAGAATCGATACAGTGTAAGATCGTCGCGAAAGGGAATTGTCCTGTGCTTGTTTGAGAAACCTGACCTAAGAGATCACGGTCTGCTTCATTATTTGCAAGAAATCTTGCATTTCCATCTTTTAATAATTGTATGGCTTGTGCTGGAGTGATTCCAGTTTGTACTTCTTTTGTTAATGCTTTTGTGCTATCTATAGTTTTCATTTGTTCTTTCTTTTGGGTTAATCGCTAACTAGCATTGATACATTCAATTGACTAATCGCTTCATTATTTTCTCTATTCACGCAAAGCAGATCTACTTTGCTCTTTTTTAAATAATTGGATAGTTTTCCAACCACACCATCGGTTTGATTGAATACATATTCTACCTGATCTTGATTCTTAGAACCTTGCCCTAATTCCGATGCATCTTTGATAATCTTAAATGAGGTCAAAGGTTTTTGAATTGACTTCAAAAGCTCATCTGCAAAATCTATATTCAGTTGATCTTTTTCATTGTTAAAAAGACCTAATGCAATGTCTTGATGAGGCTCTAATACATGATCTTCAGCGGCTATCAGAATCGGTCCTTTGTGCTGTTTTAGGACAAAGGGAGTGATATAATCACCAATCAGCTTTAAAGGCCTTCTTTTGCGTCTTCCTAGAACCACAATATCAGGTTGATGTTCTTTTAAGTATTTGGCGATCTCTTCTTTAACACTTCCAAAAACAAAGTTGTAATTGATCTCTGTTTGAAATTCTTCTGAAAGGGGTTGAATATGTTTTTGAATCTTCTTCTCGGTTTTCACATATTCTTTATTGATACTTCTCATGGCAGATAGTTGGTTCTCCTTTCCAACGATGTCTGATGCATTCTTTACATGAAAGAGTTCTACTTGCCCGTCTACTATCTTAGACAAACTAACTGCACTTTTTACAGTTGTGTATGTGCCTTTCTTTAGATCGGATAGAATCAATATTTTATATGGATTACCGTTTTTCATGGTGTTTATTTTATGCTGTTTTCTTTAGTTTAAAAAACTCGATAAAACTATCTGGGTTTTCTGTAGTACCACGTTCGGATACAATCTTAATATCTATATTTCTCTCTTTCGCATAGTAAGAGAAATCTTCTAAGATCTCAATAATATCATTATCCAAATAGGTTGTATTTCTTACATCCAAAGTCAAATAAGTATCCCTTGGCAAACTGTGTAATTCTTTTAAGATGGCACCCTTGTTAAAGAAAGTTACTTCTTCGGCTAAGGTCATTTTGATCTTATGAACTCCATTACTTCTGTCTTCAATATGTAAGAAGTGAGAGTTTTGGAAGCTCTTGATCAAGATCACCACAATACCAACTCCTAAACCTAAACCAAGACCTTTTAATAGGTCAATCGCAATGATACCAACGATGGTTGTTACAAACGGAACCCATTGTTTCCATCCAAGGCTAAACATCTTTTTGAATAATGATGGCTTTGCTAATTTGTATCCTACCACAAATAAGATTGCTGCCAGAACAGACAAAGGAATCTTGTTCAATAACTTAGGAATCAACATTACAGAAATCAATAAGAAGAAACCGTGAATGATAGCTGATGCTTTGCTTCTTCCACCAGACTGAATGTTTGCAGAACTTCTAACGATCACCTGAGTAATTGGCAAACCACCAATCAGTCCAGATACAATATTTCCTGCTCCTTGAGCTAATAATTCTCTATTGGTTGGGGTTACATTTTTATGTGGATCTAATTTGTCTGTTGCTTCAACACATAATAAAGTTTCTAAACTTGCTACCAATGCAATGGTAAAGGCAACTACCCATACTTCTGGGTTAGTCAATGCGGCAAAATTTGGAAAGCTAAATTGCGCTAAGAAAGACTGAGCGTCTTCTGGAACGGGTACATTTACTAACTGACTCGCTCCTAAAGCTAGATCGGCATTTGAACTTGTAAATACAAAGAACAAAATACCAACTACTACAGCCACTAACGGACCTTGAACTAATTGGAAGATCTTGGCTTTCTTGGAAAGAACTTGATTCCATAAAATAAGAATTGCCAAACTGATCACACCAATAACGGTAGATCCTACACTGATATTTGAAAAAGTGTTGGCAATATTCTTCCAGGTAGTACCTCCGTTTAAGGGAACTTCATAACCGAAGAAATACGGAATCTCTTTTAAAATGATAAAGATTCCGATACCGGTTAGCATTCCTTTAATTACTGATGATGGGAAATAGTATCCAATTACCCCGGCTTTTAACAAACCAAAGATCAATTGAATGATTCCTCCTAATACAACAGCTAATAAGAAATTCTGATAGCTACCAAGAGTAGCGATTGCAGTAACTACAATTGCAGCAAGACCTGCTGCCGGACCACTAACTCCAATTTTAGAACCACTTAAGGATCCTACAACAATTCCTCCTACAATTCCGGCGATTAATCCAGAAAATAAAGGAGCTCCACTGGCCAATGCAATACCTAAACATAAAGGTAGTGCAACGAAAAATACCACTATACTTGCGGGTAAATCATTTTTTATTGTTTTAAACATGATGTATAAAAAATGTGTCAACCTTAGGTTCTGAGCCTCTATTTTTTAAACTCAGAAAATATGTTTCTCGGACAATGATTGTCCTGATTTGGGTTTTAATAAGACCTCAGTTGTTTTGAGGTATAAAAAAGGTTGAACGGATTATTACTTACTTTTAATTAGACTAGACTACGAAAGGTTAGTAAGTAATTCTGGAGGTGGTGAGACCGGATTTTTGTAATGTGTCGAATAGTTCTTTGAATAGAAGCTAATTCTCTTTTTCTTTTCCAATCCTTGGAATAATAAATGGTTGTTTTGAGAATAGTAGATCTTAACATCAAGATCTTTGGCTGCTTCTTTTCCTTTGTTTTCTTCCTCTTCACCAATATCTACCATCTCTATCTCACAACAAGCACTATCCAGCATACTGAAGTATGTTGGTGCTACGACCGATACCAATAAGGTAAGGGTGAAGAAATATGTGATGAGTGCCTTCGACATGGTTGATTGTTAATTTGTGAAAACAGATGTGTAATATAAACAAATTGTTGAATCTTAGCCTAATAAACACTCAAAATTTTGAGCTCTGAACTAGGGATCCATCCAACTTTACCGTCTGCGATCTTGATCTTCTTCCAGTCATCTACTGTGTCTAAGACCTTTACTTTGGTTCCTTCATGTAATTTGAAGGCATCTTCAGCATTGAGAGTAGGGGCGTTTTTAATATCGGTTTGCTCTGCAAAAATGATGGCTTCAATATTATTTTGAGCAAAGGAATACTCTTTATAAGTAAATGAGATCGTAGCGATCAATAATAAGAAAGAGATCATACTGGTTACGAAGAAAAAACGCTTCATTCCAGAGGCATAAGCGAAATAAAACAACAAGAATAACAAACAGCCTAAAATGGAAAGTATCACAGAAAATACAGCCCACTGATTGTAAGAAAGTTTCTTTACAATGGCTTCATCCAATTTCTGTAAAACAGATTTAGGTAATTCTTCAATATTGTCGATCGTGAGCCTTTTGGCGAAGATTAAATTATTACTTGCGTCCTCATTCAAAGGATCTATCAAAAGGGCTTTTTCGTAATTGTAGATTGCCGGCGCTACTTCATTCAGTTTGTAAAAACAGTTACCTAAGTTGTAATAGAGCTCCGAGGAGATCACACCTAAAGAATCTATTTGCTGATAGGTCTTTAAAGCAGCATTATACTGTTCTAATTTGTATTGATCGTTGGCTGTCTGGAATAGCTCCTCTGCAGATTGGGAACTAACCATCTGACAAACCAATAAGAATATGAACAATACTTTTTTCATTAGAGTTGTTTATCTATTTGAGTGATCGCTTTTTTAGCGCTTTCATAATCGTTCTGCATCTCTACCACCGTCATTGGAGAGTATCTCGCCATTTCACAGCTTTTGAATACATCAATAAATGAATCGATTAATTCTTTATCTACATTTCTATCAGAAAGAAGATCAGTGATCTTGTCTTTGCTGATGTCTGATGTTTCTATTCTTAGTTTTGCTTTTAAATAATTATGCAAGGCTCTCTCTAAGGCCACATAGAATTCTTCTTTCTTTCCAATCTGCTTCTTTGCTTCGGATAGGAACTTCTTCGCCAAGCGGTCTGCCTTTCTCAATTTGTTTCCAATAACATCCTGAGATCTTCTTTCGTTTCTCTTTGCAATTGCAATTCCCACTGGAACAAATACCATGGGTAAGAATAGCAGTAAATAGAAGGCATTCGATTTAAAGAAGTCCTCTGATTTGGCTGGCACAAAAGATGCCGAAGTTTGAATATATCTAAAGTTAGCTCCCGTAGTAACTACATCTTTCTTTACAACAGAGTTTTCTGAGTCGGTGACTACCTCTTTTCCTTCGAGCACATTCACAAAAATATCATCCGAATTCAAAGTGATGTATTCCTTCTTCTTAGGATCAAAATAGGAGAACTCTGTACTCGGGATTTTATATTTCCCTTTGTATTCTGGAACAACCGTATAGCTCTTGATCACTTTTCCTTTGATACCTGTTGGCGTTACCGCTACCTTTTCTTTCTGCTCTGGAGTATAGACTTCCAATTCAGAAGGAGTTTTTATCTCTGGAAGCTCAAACAATTTCAAATTTCCCTTTCCGCTAACATTTACAGTGATCGTCGCAGATTCATTAGATTTCAAAATATCTCTGCTGGTAGCAACATCAAAATCAAACTCACCCACAGCTCCGTTAAATGAAAGCGGTTTTCCATCCAATGGAAGGTCTTTCACGTTTACCGTTTTCTTGGCAGAGGAGAAGGTCTTTGTAATACTTCTCACAATAGGGTTTCCAAAGAAATCCCCCCTACCCGTAGGAACTCCTACCACAATATCCATCACCATGGGATCGATTGTAAGTTTTCCTGATCTTGTTGGGATCAACAAGGCCTTTTTTAGAATCACATATCTATACTGTTCTCCGTTGTATTTTCCTTGTCTTGCCACCAAACCATTGATCTTGATATCTTGATTCCAAAATCCATTGTACTGCGGTGGTTCGGTTACAGAATAATCATTAACGCTGATATCTCTGCTTACATAAAGCTTGTACTCCACATACACTCCTTCACCCACAAATGGACGAGATTTTGAGATCTCAGCTACCAGGTGTACATTTTGCTGAGCGATATAATGAGGATCGTTCGGGTCTTTTGGAATATCCACAGGATCCAAAACGATAACCTTCACGGGTTTTGATTTTAAGGTCTTTCCGTTCAATTGAATGGAAGCTGTTGGGATCATAAATTCACCTTTTCTCAAAGGTTCAATGATAAAAGTATAGGATTGCGAATAGCTTGCTTTTCCGTTGATCCAAGATTGACTGATAGAATGAACGGGTCCGCTTACTACTTTAAAATTTTTAAAATCGGGTCTTTGAAAATTATCAGCTCCTTGTTTATTGACAGCAAATACAACTCTAAGTCGTTGGTTTTGTCCGAGCTTGTTCTTGCTAACGTTAGCTGTAAGTTCTGCTTCTTGTGCATAAGAGGAAATACTCACGAATGTGAGTAATAAAAGGACCATGTATTTTAGGGTTTGCCTCATGTATTTCCAATCAATTGCTGGCAAATATAAAATTTACCAGTCTTTTTCCTTCTTAACTTTTGTTTGTCTTGCCTTTTTTGCGTTTAATTTTTTCTGAGTCTTCTTTTCTTCATTGTTCAAGTTCTCTAACAATTGCTTGATTTGTTCAGGAGACATTTTCCCCTGCTGTGGTTTTGGCTTTTGTTTTTGCTTGTCTTTCTTATTTGGATCTTGCTGTTGTTTGTCTTTATTCTGATCTCCTTTGTCGTTCTTATCTTTTGGATCTTTTTTGTCTTTATCGTCGCCCTCTTTCTTCTTCTTATCCTTGTCTTTTTGATCCTTGTTCTGGTTCTTATTCTTGTCTTTGTTCTTGTCCTTGTTTTTCTTTTTTTCCTTTTCCAAAAGTTCTTGAGCGACCGCTAAATTATAGCGAGTCTCATCGTCATTAGGATTGTTTCTCAAGGCATTTTTAAAAGCATCCACCGCACCTTGGTAGTTCTTTCCTTCCATATGTGCATTTCCAATATTGTGGAAAGCTTCTGCTTTGGAAGCTTTGTCTTTTGCATTTTTAGCTACCAATTCGTATTGAGGAATCGCTTCTTTATAATTTTTGTCCTGATACATGGCATTCCCCATATTATAGGTTGCCTTGTTATAGGAACTGTTTTTCCCAAGAGCCTTTTTATAGGCAACTGCGGCATCGGTATATCTTTTTTGGTCGTAGAGCACATTTCCATTACGTACCAATTGTCTTGCATCTCTTTGCGCAGCAATAGAGTCTTTCTGAGCGAAAGAGATCGCAGACAGACCTATAAATAATAGACTAAGTAATACACTTCGTTTTTTCATCATCTACTTATTTTGTTCGTTAAATAGATCTACTTTTTTCAGCCATCGAGTTTTCTTGTCTAATAAGAACACATCTAAGACCAAGAATAAGATCCCCAACCCTAAAAACCATTGAAACTGGTCTTTATAATCGGAGAACTGTTTGGTTTCAAACTCACTTTTCTGAGCATTTCCAATAATCTCTTCGATGGCAGTCACAGGTTTTTCTGTTTTGTTTCCATCGATATAACTTCCGTTTGCAGCATCTGCAATTCCTTGGAGAACATCAGGTTTTCTTTGGGTAACCACGGTTTCTCCTTTTCTATCTTTTTTATATCCAATAAGCGAGCCATTTATTTTTAAAGGAATAGGCCCACCTTTTTCTGTTCCAACACCAATAGTATATACTTTTACACCTTCGTTAGAAATATTTTGAGCAACCTGACTCGTTTCTTCTTGATGATCTTCACCATCAGAGATAATGATCAAAAAGCGATTGGTTTGTTCGTCGTTGTTATAATAGGTCTTCGCAAGATCCAAGGCTTCGTTGATGGCTGTACCCTGACTAGAAACAATATCTGGATTTGCATTTTGCAAGAACATCTTAGCTGCGGCGTGATCTGTAGTAATCGGCAATAGAGGATAGGAATTCCCCGCATAAATGATGATTCCAACTCTATCGCTCCCCAACTTATCGATAATCTTAGAAATGATCTGCTTTGATTTTTCCAATCGGTTAGGAGCAATGTCCTCTGCCAGCATACTTCTAGAAACATCCAATGCAAAGACAACGTCAACACCTTCTCTTTTTACAGTTTTTAATTGAGTTCCCATTTTCGGGTTTACCAAAGCCAAAACTAAGAACGAAATTCCCAGAATAAAGAATACCAACTTTAAAGTCGATTTAAATACCGACACATCAGGAGCCAATTTCTTCAACAAAGGCGAATTCGAGAATTTACGTTGGGTTCTCTTCTTCCACCATAATACCAATAGAAAGATCAGAACGATCACTGGGATCACTCCTAACAAGTAAAAATATATGGGCTCTTCTAATTGATACATGTTATTGTTTTACTGTTTATTCGTTGATGTGTTTAACTGTGCCTTTCTTAAAGCGTTTAACATATTTGATATTTTAGAAATCGAACTTCTCAAATCTAGATATTTATCTTGTGAAAGAAATCCTAATTCTTTCGATAGAATCAATTGATTCATTAACTCGATTTCTGAGGCTTCCTTCCAAACTTCTAATTTTTCAAATGAGAACTGATACATTTTTACGATTTAACAATTCAACGATTCAACACCTAAATAAAACTTCTAAATAATGTGTTTCTCAATAAAAACTCCAACAATAATAATCCTCCAGCGATGAAAACAAGCAATCGATATTTCTCTTCAAAACTGGTGTATTTCAACTCTTCGATCTTTGTTTTCTCAAGCTTGTCTATCTCATCATAGATCTCTTGAAGTTTCTCGTTATCTGTGGCTCTAAAATATTGTCCTTCTGTCTCAGAAGCGATAAAACGCAAAAGCTCTTCATCGATCTCTACTTGTTGCTTTCTAAATTGAAGCTGACCTGTTCTTGGGTCTTTTGCATATGGAAAATCGGCGGTTCCGTTGGTTCCTATTCCTATGGTATAGACCTTAATATTCAATTCTTTCGCCAGTTCGGTTGCTGTTTTAGGATCTATATTACCCGTATTGTTTACACCATCCGTTAGTAAGATGATCACCTTACTTTTGGCTTCGCTGTCTTTCAATCGATTTACTCCAGAACCCAGTCCCATTCCAATGGCGGTTCCTCCTTCTAGTTGTCCCCATTTGATTTCAGAAATGGTTCGCTTTACAATTCCTTTATCGCTCGTTATAGGAGTCTGAGTAAAACTTTCTCCTGCATACACAACGATCCCAATTCTATCATTAGGTCTTCTATTCACAAAATTGGTAGCTACTTCTTTTAGAGCTTCCAATCTATTCGGTTTTAGATCTCGTGCCAGCATACTTGCCGATACATCAATGGCCATGACAATATCAATACCTTTATTGGCCTTCACCTTTGTGGTCACCGACACATTTTGAGGTCTTGCCAGTGCAACTAATAAAACTGCCAAAGCGAGTAATCTGAATAGATATAGTATAGGCTTGAGTTTTGGAATAAATGAAGACTTGGCATTAAAACCTTTTACACTAGAAATGGTCAAAACCGCTGCTTCTTTTTTACGCATGAAGAAGTACCATAGACCAAATAATGGAATGGCAGCCAAGAGATATAAGAACTCTGGATTATGAAATTCTACATTAGTCCAATTCATCTTCCTTTGTTTCTTCGGTTTTAGGTTTTAATTCGTTCAATACGAACTCTGCATCTCTTCTGTCTTCCTCGATCTCATGTGAAAGAGGTTTTGATTTTGCGAACTTTACGAGATCTGCTTCGCGAAGCAGTTCTTTTAGTTTCCTCACACTTTCTCTTGAAGCTGAAATGGTTTCTGCATCGTTAAAATCTTGAATGGTCTCTATGAGTTCATCCGTTGTGCTCTCCAAAGCTGGGATTTTGAGTTCTTTTTCTATGTAGGCTCTTATGATTTCTGTAAGTTCAGAGTAATACAGCTTTACCTGATTGTTTTGCCACAGTAGTTTTTCATCTAGTTTATGGAGTCGCTCTAAAGCTTCTTCAAAAGGAGCCAAACCAGGAGTGATAACTTCTTCAACTACTTCTTTCTTCTTGCGATTCATTAGATAATACACAATTACCCCAGTGAGTAGCATTCCAACTAAGATCCATATCAAGCCAGGCATAAAATCGTCGAAGATAAATGGCTCTCCCTGGATGGATTTGATCGGAAACATTTTCTGTTTGGTAGTGTCAATAGCAACGGTTGCCACATTGATCAAGATAGAATCGGTGTTAAAAGAGCGCCCTCTAATAAAGATCTGTTGAGACGGGATATAATAAGCACCACTATCAAAACCAGTCATGATGTATTTCTGGATCAATTTTGCGTCGATAGTATCCGTTGGAATAGAATCGACAATCTCAAGACCTTTCAGATTGTTCAATTTTGGAATGATGACATTTGAAGTATCTCCAATCGTAATCTTATACTCAAACTGTTCCCCAATTCGGATGCTTGTGGTATCCACTTCTGCTCTTACTTCTTGCGCATATGCAGAAGAAAATAATAAGGAGAATAGGGAAAGGATAAAGAAAGCAATAAGCCTTCTTTTCGATTCTAATAAGGGTGATATGTCTAATGCTTTTGTCTGAGTCATTTTCTTAAGAACCTTTGTATTTAAAGTATCCTAATAATTTTTTCACATAGCTTTCGTCAACTCTTGTATCGATGGTTCCGGCACCACTTCTTTTGAAGGTAGAGTGAAAATAATCTTCCAAGCGAAGTGCGTTTGCCTTATAATTTTTTCGGATCGACCTAGACCCTGTGTTTACCAAATGTACTTGCTGAGTTTCGGCATCTAACATAGGCACGATCCCTAGATTAGGTATTTCAACATCGTGTTTGTCGTACACTCGAATCCCGGTGATATCGTGTTTGTTCCCCACGATCTTCAAAGTCTTTTCATAATCATCGTCCATAAAATCGGAAAGCATAAATACAATAGCTTTCTTTTTCATGACATTACTTAAAAACTTAAAGGCCTCAGCAATATTTGTTTTTTTGCTCTCTGGACTAAACTCGATCAAATCTCTAATGATTCTCAAAACGTGACTTTTCCCTTTTTTAGGAGGAATAAAAAGTTCGATCTGATCAGAAAATAAGATCAGTCCTACTTTGTCATTGTTTTGAATAGCAGAAAAGGCCAGGGTAGCCGCTATTTCTGTAACCGTATCTTTTTTGAACTGAGAAGAGGTTCCAAAATGTTCAGAACCCGAAACGTCTACCATCAACATCATGGTCAGCTCTCTCTCTTCCTCAAAAACCTTTACATAAGGTTCGTTGTAACGAGCGGTTACATTCCAGTCAATAGTTCGAACATCATCACCAAATTGATACTGACGAACCTCAGAGAAGGTCATACCTCTACCTTTGAAGGTAGAATGGTATTCTCCTCCAAAAATATGATCAGACAGTCTTCGAGTCTTGATTTCAATTTTCCGTACTTTTTTAAGTATCTCTTTAGTGTTCATTCTTTAATTCAGCCACTCTATTGGTAGTGGTTCCAAATTGAGTTCTTTGATCTTCGACTCAACTTTGATCTCCAAGAAAGAGGCTTTTTCCATTGATAGATTTATCTTGTTCTTTTTGTTGATGATTTCTAACACTTTGCTCATGGGTTTTTGTTGCGCTAACAACATTCCATTTAAAATTTGGTTGGACTCAGTTTTCAGATCAAAACAATCTACATGGTATTTTGCGACTTTGTCCTGATAAATGATCCATTGTCCATAAGCATTTTCTGTTAATTCAACGATTTCTTTGTTTCCTGTCAAGGTTTTATACCTTGTTAATTTATATTTCATAGCGTAAAATATTGGGGGATAATAAGGTTTTCTAAATTTCCTATTTAGAGATGATTACTATGGAACTTCTATTTCATTGATGATAGAATTAATGATGTCTACTGATGATACATTTTCGGCTTCTGCCTCATAGGTGATTCCAATTCTATGACGAAGCACGTCGTAAACTACGGCTCTCACATCTTCTGGGATTACATAACCTCTTCTCTTGATGAAGGCATAACACTTCGCAGCTTTCGCCAAATTGATACTTCCCCTTGGAGAGGCTCCAAAGCTGATCAATGGGCTCAGTTGTGAAAGGTTATATCTTTCAGGATAACGAGTAGCGAAAATGATATCAAGGATGTATTTTTCGATTTTCTCATCCATATAAACTTCATTCGTAGCCTCTCTAGCTTTTAAGATCTGTTCAATTGAAACTACAGGATTCACAGTTCCAAAACCACCATTTAAATTCTGGCGCATAATGGTTTGTTCGTCCTCTAACTTAGGATAGTCGATCACAGCTTTCAGCATAAAACGGTCTACCTGTGCTTCGGGTAATGGATAGGTTCCTTCTTGTTCTACCGGGTTTTGAGTTGCCATTACCAAGAAAGGCTCATCGAGCTTAAAAGATTCATCACCAATAGTGATTTGTCTTTCTTGCATGGCTTCTAATAAAGCCGATTGAACTTTCGCAGGAGCACGGTTGATCTCATCTGCCAATACGAAGTTTGCAAAAATAGGTCCCTTTTTGATCGAGAAATCATTTTCCTTTACATTGTAGATCATGGTTCCTACTACATCCGCAGGAAGAAGATCTGGCGTAAACTGAACTCTGCTAAAGCTCCCTTGTACCGCTTTTGATAAGGTGTTGATTGCCAAAGTTTTTGCCAATCCAGGCACCCCTTCTAATAGAATATGACCGTTTCCTAAAAGGCCAATAAGTAAGCGCTCTATCATTTGTTTTTGACCCACGATTACTTTATTCATTTCTGAAGTAAGAAGGTCTACAAAAGCACTCTCTCTTTCTATTTTCTCATTAATAGCTCTAACGTCTACATCCATGTTGTTTCCTAGGTTTTAAGAGTTTCAAAATTGATAAACAAAACTACAATAATAGAAATTTTATCCTGTTAAAGATTGGTTAAAGATAAATCCCTATCAGAATTAAGAACGGTCCCAATAAAATCTGTTGATTTGATTCCTCTAGTAATGAATAAATATTACAAAAATGGATGGTAATTTTTTTGACATAAAGACGGGCTCTGGTTAGTTTTGAATTTTAAGTTTTGAGTGTTTAGTTGAAGAGCTTCAGAACCTCCTGTTGTAACCGTGATGAGAGAGTCTTTTTATTACTACTTTAATTGAAAACTAAACATTCAACATTAAACTCTGAGCATTCAACACTCAACATTACTTGTATTCATTTAATTCAAAAGTCTTCATGAACTTTCCATAGGTAAAGTACTGTATCCAATCTCCTAAATTGATATAGCGACTCTTCTCATTGAGTTCAATATTTAAGGGAAGATGCCTATGACCAAAAATAAAATAGTCGTAATGTTTTTGTGTAAGCTTACGCTGACAATATTGATACAACCACTCGTTCTCATTTCCTAAGAATTGTGCGTCTTCATCGCCTGAAATCATTTTATTTTTAACAGACATATACTGTCCGAGTTTTACGCCCCAATCTGGATGCAACCAACGGAACATCCATTGAAATAGAGGAAAGGTAAATACCTTTTTCATGCGTTTGTATCCCTTGTCTCCAGGGCCCAATCCATCTCCGTGGCCGATAAAGAACAACAGACCATTGATCTCAAATTCTTGAGGCTCAAAAAAGACGGGAATATCGAGTTCTTTCTCAAAATAATCTCGCATCCATAGATCGTGATTTCCTACAAAGAAATAGATGGGGATTCCAGCATCTCGGATCTCAGAAAGTTTACCCAATACCCTCACAAAACCTTTAGGTACAACGGTTTTATATTCAAACCAAAAGTCGAAAAGATCACCGAGTAAAAAGATCGCTTCAGCGTCTTTCTTGACTTCATCCAACCAGGCAACGAACTTCTTCTCACGAGGTAAGCTCGCCTCAGCAGTAGGTGCTCCCAAATGCTGATCGGATGCAAAATAGACCTTCTTGTTTTGAGAAGTTTGGATGCTTATCATGCTGACAAATGTACAAGTTTATGTTAGAAGTTGGGAGGCTGGATTGTTAGATTGTTGGATTGTTGGATCTTTGAAGCAAGTACAAAGGCAAAAAGAGAAACCATAAAACTCGAGGGCTGAGGCTATTTTCTCTTGTCATTTCGACAGAGCTCTGTACGAGCGACGAGAAATCTTTAGATTCAGATCAGCCAACTCTTTGAATCATTCCCTAAACTACTTTATATTTTATCATTCAAAAACCTCCAGTTCGGATTAAATTCATCAATGAGATGATTTTTCTTTTCCCTCCTCCATTTTTTAATCTGCTTTTCTCGATCTATTGCAATATTAACCTCGGTACAATGCTCAAAGTATACTAAATATTTACATCGATATCTGTGAGTAAAATGGATTGAATTCGCTTCCGGGTGATTGTGATAATAAAGTCGGTTCTTCAGATCATTGGTAAAACCTACATAAAGAACTGTTTTATTCTTGTTAGTTAATATATAGACATAGTAATTATGTGTTCCATAGGTTTTTATCATAGCGAGATAAAGATAAAGATTCTTTGGCTTAACTAAAGATCTATCCATCAGAATAGAGATGATATTTTATTAAAGATTCCTCCACTTCGGTCGGAATGACAAGATGCCAAAAATAAGTAGAAAGGAGGAGGCTTTTTTCTATTGTCATTTCAACAGAGCTCTGCAAGATCGCATGATCTTGTCATTTCGAACGGAACAAAGTGGAGTTGAGAAATCTTTAAATGAAGAACTCTAGAGAAGAGATTCCTCCATCACGAAGAGTCGGGAGTCGGAATGACAAAGAGCCAACAACCAAGAACAAACAGCCAACAACTACTCCGAATCCAATTCCAACACCTTCTGCAACATCTTATCTCTAGAATGAATAATGCGATAGAAACCAACATCTCCAAAAAGTTCATTGGCAATGGTAGCTCTTAGGTACCATCTTAGGTATTCTTGAGTTTTGTATGAGGTGGTTACATTGGCTTCTTTGACACGCGACATATAGTCGTCAAACACTTTTCCGTCTTTGTCGAAGTCTTTTAAATACGAATCAATCGTCCAGGTTTCTGTGATCTCTTTTCTGTTCTCATCCACATAATCAAAGGCAAAATTGCTCAAAGTTCTAAAATAGAAATTGGTCATCTGACTAGTGGTATCGATAGCTACAAAGACATCGGGAATGATTCCTCCTCCGCCATAAACTACTTTTCCTTTTGGAGTGGTAAACTTCAAAGAATCCACCACTTTAATACTGTCTTTATTCAACAGTTCGCCATTGCGAATTCTCTTTTGATAATCGTTATAATAGCTGTCATCTCCATTCTTTGAATAAGGTTTTTGAATGGATCTTCCTGTTGGTGTATAATATCTAGCTGTGGTCAATCTTACGGCAGACCCATCACCAAGACCCATTTCTATCTGCACCAATCCTTTTCCAAAAGAACGACGACCAATGATGGTTCCTTTATCATTGTCTTGCAAAGCACCCGCAACAATCTCAGAAGCTGAGGCCGAATTCTCATCGATTAACACATAAAGTCCACCATTTTCAAAAGATCCTCTTTTGGTGGCCTTTGATTCGTCTATATCTCCTTTATTGTTCTTGGTAAATACAATCAGCTTGTCTTCTTCCAAGAACTCATCTACAATCTTAGTTGCCATATCCACATAACCTCCACCATTTCCGCGAAGATCTAGTACAAGATCTGTCATCCCATCATTTTGAAGATCTGTCAGGGCTTGTTTGAATTCTCTATAAGTATTTCTAGCAAATCGATCGAGCTTGATATATCCCACGTGATCATTCAGCATATAAGAAAGGTCTACACTTTTGATGTTTACTTTTCCTCTAGTGATATCAACGGTAAACAAAGAATCATTGGTCTTGCGATAAACCTGCAGGCTAACTTCTGTATCTGCTTCACCCTTTAAATATTTCGGTACGTCATTACTGCTCATTCGTCTGCCCGATAAGGTATCTTTATTGGCAGCTATGATCCGATCTCCGGCTTTGATCCCAGCCTGAATACTCGGACCACCTTTGATGGGTTGAATAACCGTTATAGAGTCATTGATCATTCGAAATTGAACCCCGATTCCTACAAAATTCCCTTGCATATTCTCTTGCACGGCTTGTAAGTTCTCTTTTGGGATATATACAGAATGCGGATCTAATTTTCCAAGCATTTGAGTGATGGCCTCGTCTAACAAGGCATCTGTATTCACATCATCCACATAATCACGTTCGATATAGTCCATCAAACGTTTGATCTTTGCTTCATTTTTAGAGTTTCCGCCTAGAGAAAAGTTACTGGTGGTTCCGCTAAATAGCGAGCCCACCACAATTCCGAAGATGGTGGCTAAAGAAAGATATATAGGAAAATTATTTTTATTCATCTAATGGTAAATAATCGAGTTCAACACCTGCCTTTTCTAAAAAATCTAAACCACTGGAGTCTCTGTAGGCTCTTGAATATACCACTCTTTTGATTCCCGCTTGAAAGATCAATTTACTACAATCCTTACAAGGTGATAATGTAATATATAAGGTAGCACCTTCTGAAGACTGAGTAGAAGCAGCGACTTTTAAGATGGCATTAGCTTCTGCATGAAGCACTTCCCATTTGGTGAGTCCTTCCTCATCTTCACAACAGTTCTCAAATCCAGAAGGTGTCCCGTTGAACCCATCTGAAATAATCATCCTGCCTTTTACGATCAAAGCACCTACTTGCTTTCGCTCACAATGAGATAGTTTTGCCCACTCTTGAGCCATCTTTAAATAAGCAATATCGTACTTACGTTGTTTAGAATTCATGAATGCTAAAATTACAGAGTTTTTACGGTCTAGAAAGTTAAATGTTTACCAAAATACACGTTCCATCATCATAGGAATAGTGATACCAATAACAATCGCAGAGGTAATCAATACCCAATCTCGTTTCGCGACTCTAAAGAAGTTCTGTAAGAGAGTTCCTAAGATCAAGATTCCGAAGACAATAACGATCTGCGAAAGTTCTATCCCTAAAGCAAATTCTAACAAAGGAACTAATTTGTCTTCTTCCTTTCCGATCATGATACGGAAATAGTTGGAAAAACCGAGTCCGTGCACAAGGCCAAAAAAGAGCGCCAAAAAGAGATTTAGTTTTTCTCTCCCTGTGGAGGCTTTATTGACCCTTAACACATTAAATAAACCGGTGATAAATATGGTTAAAGGAATCAAAAACTCGATGATATCTACTCTGATATTAATGATCTCATAAGCCGCAAGTGCTAGGGTTAAGGTATGTCCAATGGTAAAAAAGGTGATAAGCCAAAGCGCTTTTTTCCATTGGTTAAAACTAAACACTACGGCAAGAACAATTAAAAAGATGATATGATCATAAGCATTGATGTCTAAAACATGCTCAAAACCCATTCTTACATAGTATACAAAATCGTTCATAGTTGCTATTGGTTGAAAGAAGCCCTAAAGATAACAAAGAGCCATCAATTGAAGCATGTAAATTTATTTGCGGGTAAAAACACCTGTTTTTGGCATCACGTATTTCCTCCCTTAAATAGATAAGGACTTTCCTCTAAGTTTGGATTCCTTGCCGTTAGATCTATGAAAATTCAAATAGGAAGAAGAAAAACTTAAAGGAAAGGAAGAATAAAACAACAAACAAAATACTTAGAAACTTTATTTATTAACCATTTAATACATTAAAAATTATGGATCCATTTTTAGCACAAATTATTATGTTTGGTGGAAATTTTGCCCCAAGAGGTTGGGCTTTTTGTGATGGTCAATTGTTGGCAATTGCTTCAAATCAAGCATTATTTTCTTTATTAGGAACAACCTATGGTGGTGATGGTAGAACCACCTTTGCCTTACCAGACTTAAGAGGAAGAACTCCAATTCATGCAGGTCATGGACCAGGATTATCGTCCTATAAAATTGGACAAAGAGGAGGTGTTGAAACTGTTACTTTGAATATTACTCAAATGCCTTCGCATACCCATGGGGCTTCTGTAACTGAAGGAAGTGCCGCTTTACCAGTTTATTCAACCAGTGGTGCGGAAGACTCGAGTGATCCAGCGGGCCATATTTTGACAAACTCGGGATCGGATTTATTCACGTCGGAAAATGCCAATGGTACTTATGGTGCTCCAGCTCCTGTTACAGGGACAGGCGTTGCAGTTTTAAATCAAGGAGGATCTCAACCTCATGAGAACAGACAGCCATTTTTAACGGTAAATTATATAATCGCTTTACAAGGAACATTTCCTTCTAGAAGCTAATTAAAATCTAGGAATTATGACAGAACCTTTTTATGCACAAATAGAGTTGTTTGGAGGTAATTTTGCTCCAAGAGGGTATGCCTTTTGTGATGGTCAATTATTACCGATAAGTTCAAATACCGCTTTGTTTTCAATATTAGGAACCACTTATGGTGGTGACGGTAGAACAACTTTTGGTTTACCTGATTTACGAGGAAGAGTTGCGGTTCATGCTGGTGGAGGAAACCCGGGGCCCGGTCTAACGCCTTACAGATTAGGTGAATTTGGAGGAGTTGAAAACGTGACCTTGAATAATCTAGAAATGCCATCTCATAATCATTTAGCGTCCGTTACAGAAGGGAATGCTTCTTTGCCTGTTTATTCGACAGGTGGTGCGGAAGACTCAAGTGATCCGGCTGGTCATATTTTAACAAATTCAGGAACTGATTTATTCACATCAGAACAAGCTAATGGGTATTACGGAGCACTCGCTCCGGTGCACTCGACTTCGGTAGCTTTAGGAAGTACCGGAGGAGGTCAATCACACGAGAATAGAAGACCATTTACAGTGATTAATTATATAATCGCTCTGTATGGGATCTATCCGTCAAGGAGTTAAGAATTCGAATCAATTATAGAAATCATTGAATTATTTCTCTGATTCTAACAATTTATTCTAAACGAATTCCAATCCTCCCAAGCTTTTCAGCCGTCTTAACAGAGTTCCTTCGGTGAAGTAGGCTAGCGAAGTTAGGAATAAGCAAAAAAACCCCGAGCAAATACTCGGGGTTTTTGTTTACCGATATTAAGAAACAAGTTTTTAGAAAAAATTTAACATTTGTAACGAATAATTTTTAATTTTAGGTGCTCCCCAAAAATTTGTTATTGTCAAATCAACTTAATCATACATACTATGAAAAATACTACACGTATTCTGTGTTTAGTTTTATTCACATTATTTATTTAGTTTACAAACTTATTCACAAAACAATAATTCTCTGATTGATGCGGCAGGGGACATTGCCTTTGTTGCCTATCATGATAGTGATGATGGTTTTTCATTTATTTTTCTTGATGATTGTCCAGCAGGAACTATTATTTCCTTTATTGATGATGAATGGACTGGTTCCGGATGGGCTGGTATCGGAGAAGGAGAGTTAGTTTGGGAGAATAACACGGGGTCCACAATTACAAAGGGTACCATAATTGATGTGACAGATGCAGATGATAATGGAATTGGGATCGCTGCGACACAAGGTTCTATTTATGAGAATGATACCGAAGACACTCCTAATTATTCTGGTTTTAATACAAGTACAGGTAATGTTGACGAAATTTACGCAGTAGCTGGAAGAAGAAATAATACTTCGGCACCTTTTCTTGCATTTATAGGTAGACAAGGCACGTCTGTCCTCACAGGTACAGGTTTGACAAACGGAACAACTGCTCATGAGTTTTCTGGGGATTTTTCGAGTATTTCCTCCGAAGGATACTATTCCGGAACAACCGTTTTTTCAGGTAGTCTCGCAGATGTAGCCTCTACCATTAACACTAGTTCAAATTGGACGAACGGAGGGTTTACTTTTCCTAGTACTGTGCCTAATGAATTTACAGGAGGAACATTTTCTAGCTGTTCAGCCCCAACAGCACAAGCAACAAGTGCAGTTTTTGGCTCAGAGACGAGTTCTACGTTGAACTTAACAAGTTTTACAGCGCCAGTAGGAGGCGCAGATGGCTATGCGATCTATATCAATGACACCAATTCATTCACAGCACCAACGGATGGTACATCACCTTCGGCGGATGATAGCTGGAATGGTTCAGGACAACAGCCTGTGTACTTTGGAACATCAGCAAGTCCCAATGTCACGGTCTCAGGATTGTTGCCAGGGACCACCTATTATGTGCAGGTATATTCTTACAATGATTGCTCTGGGACCAATACTTATGAAACTACGGGGTTGAATGCAAATGATACTACAGCTTTAGGATCCTTAACCATAACAGGATTGACAGGAGACGATAAAGTCTATGATGATACAACTGCAGCCTCTGCGACTGGAACTGCTTCTTTATCAGGGATAGCATCAGGACATACAGTGACCTTAGGAGGAAGCCCAGTATTTAATTTTGCATCAGCAAATGTAGGAACAGGCATTACCATCAATACCACAGGTTATACACTGGGTGGAGCAGACGCTGGTAAGTATACCCTAACTCAGCCTACACTCTCTGGAGATATCACTGCTAAGGAGTTAACCATAACAGG
>CAZDKB010000002.1:40392-53185 GCA_964505885.1 uncultured Flavobacterium sp. | reverse complement strand
GAACCGGATTCGATATTTTAGAAATCATTCCAGACTTAAGATCCAAGATCATTTTTGTGACTGCTAGTGATGAGTTTGCTATCAGAGCGTTCAAATTTGCAGCTATTGATTATGTGTTAAAACCCTATTCAGACGAGGACTTGAAGACCGCCATAGATAAGGCTAAGAAACAAATTCAGCCCGATCGTAAACAGTTGGATGTACTGAAGGATTCGATAACCACCCCAAATCAAAAACCGAAAAAAATATCTCTACATACCTTAGATAAGATCGTTGTTGTAGATCTAGAAGATATTGTTAGATGTCAATCTGATAATAACTATACACAATTCTTCTTTCAAGATGGATCTAAGATATTGGTGACCAAAACATTGAAATATTTCTCAGATATGTTAAAGAACTATCAGTTCTTACGAGTACATCAGAGTCATTTAGTGAACCTAAAGTATGTAAAGGCTTTCATAAAGTCTGACGGTGGATATCTCATATTAAAAGACAAAAATACAGTACCTGTATCTGTAAGAAAACGTTCTGAAGTTATTGAGGCGCTAAATACCATTTAGTTAGAATGGTAAATTAGATACATCTACATTACCTCCAGAAATAATTACTCCCACTCTTTTCTTGTTGAATAGTTCGGACTCTTTAAGAACGGCTGCGACAGAAACAGCACTTGAGGGTTCTATGATGATCTTCATTCGTTCCCATACTAGTTTCATAGCATTTATAATCTCCTGCTCCTCTACTCTGATGATCCGATCTACGTTTTCTTTAATAATTGGAAAATTATGATTTCCCAAATTAGTTCGCAATCCGTCTGCAATGGTATTTGCAGTTATATTGGTCTCTATCTTACCACTGATTAGAGATCTATAAGCATCATCGGCCTCCATGGGTTCTGCGCCAATAACCTTAGTATTTGGTGAAAACTCTTTGGTAAATAAACAAGTACCTGCTATGAGTCCACCACCTCCAACAGGGGTCACAATATAATCTAGATTGTCAATCTCTTGAATCAACTCATAGGAAGCGGTTCCTTGACCATGGATTACCTCTAGCTGATTCGAAGGATGTAAAAATGCTGCCCCTTTTTCCTGTTGAATCTTTTCTGACTCTCTTTCTCTTGCTTCGATAGTAGGTTCACATTCTGTAATGAATCCCTCATATTCCATGGTTCCTGCTCTCTTTACCCTTGGAGCATTAGATGGCATCACAATGTAAGCAGGAACTCCTAAGTTCTTTGCTCCTAAAGAAACTGCTTGAGCAAAGTTACCTGAGGAATGCGTAACAACACCTCTACTTCTATCCTCTTTACTTAACTGAAGAATGGCATTGGTAGCTCCACGGACTTTATAGGAACCAGACCTCTGAAAGTTTTCACATTTCAGGAAGATCTCACACTTTCCAATAGTATTAATCAATCTTGAAGAAAGCACTGGAGTTTTATGAATATAAAGCTGGATTCTTTGATAAATTTCAATTAGTTGATCTCGATTCATGGAATGAAGTTTTTCCAAAAATAAAAAACCTTCTCATTTCTGAGAAGGTTTCTGGGTGGAAGATGGGGTTCGAACCCACGACCTCCGGAACCACAATCCGGCGCTCTAACCAGCTGAGCTACAACCACCATTTGCAATTATTAATCCGTCAATTATCGGTGATCAATGAATGCGGATGCAAATGTAATTTATTTTTAGTTTTCGCACAATAGAAAAAGAATATTTAAAGATTTATTCTAAGGCAATCCCAAGCATATCTTCTGTAAGGTTCATAACCTTCGTATGAAAATACATCAGGGCTGATTTCAGCTAAAGGAACCAATATAAAAGCAATCGCAAAACCAATGATTACAATTCGTTGAAACGTTGACAAGTTTCTTTCGGTATTCACCTCCATAAAATTCCAAACTGAACTTCTCTTCTCCATTCTATTACATTAAATCTTCTAATGAATCTACAGCTATATAACGCTCTACTGTGAAACCTTCCGCAAACTCTGTACCAATCAATCGACCCAAATCTCGAGCTCTGTATTCAATACTATCTGTAAAATTCTTACTTGAAATAGGTGTTTGTGGCTCTTTACTATTAGGATCATAGAATTGTGAACTATAAGCCATCACCGAATCAATCTTTTTATTGATAAATCCAGAAACATCTACCACAAAATCCGGCTCTAAATTTTTCCATTGTATATAATGGTATACTAACTTTGGTCTCCATTTTTCTTGAGTTTCTCCATTTAATTCCGTTTCAATCTTTTGCAATCCGCTTAAAAAACAAGCATCAGAAACCAACTCACTTCCTTTACCATGATCAATATGCCTATCATCAATGGCATTGCACAAAACAATCTCAGGCTTGTATTTTCTGATCATTTTAATGACCTGAAGCTGATGCTCTTTATCGTTTTTAAAGAATCCATCTGCAAATTTCAAATTCTCACGAACAGAAACTCCTAAGATTTCGGCAGCATTAGACGCTTCTTTCATTCTTAGTTCAGCCGAACCACGAGTCCCTAACTCTCCCTGAGTTAAATCTATAATTCCTACTTTTTTGCCATTGGATACTTCTTTGGCAATGGTTGCTGCACAACCTAATTCAACATCATCTGGATGAGATCCGAAGGCTAAAATGTCTAGTTTCATTAAAAAAAATCCTAAAATTGGGTTGCTTTATTGATAATTCAATAATTAAAGTGGTAAAGATAATACAAAGTCTTTAGTATGTTATAACACTATCACGTTTTCGAAATTTCACCCTTTCAACAAAACACTAAGATTCTTTAAAATTCGGTAAAACTGCACTGTTAAAGGAAAGCATGACAAATGTCATTAAAATCAGAGTAGATCGTTGGTAAGTTTACTATGTAAAATTTTGAGACCCTCGCATGACTTTAATGATCATCATTCTAACCATCACCATCCTACTTTTTTTGTGGGGTAAGTTTTCACCAGATATAGTTGCACTTCTTTCAATGATCTCACTATATGTGTTTGGAATCTTAGAATTAAATGAAACCCTAAGTGGATTTAGCAATTCAACAGTGATCATGATCGCTTCTCTATTTATCATAGGTGAGGCCATGTCTCAAACAGGTTGGACGGCATTAGCTGGTAAAAAGTTAATCGGACTCGCCAAAAAGAGTGCACGTAAGCTATTATTTATCGTAACTCTTGGTGCAGGACTCTTGTCAGGATTTGTGAGTAATACGGGTACCGTAGCTACTTTAATCCCTGTAACCATCTCTTCTGCTTGGAGTATAGGTACCATGCCATCTAAGGTCCTAATGCCTATGGCCTTTGGCTCTAACACTGGTGGGCTTTTAACCTTAACAGGAACACCTCCTAATATTATCGTGAATAACGCTATGGAAGAAGGCGGAATAGAAGCTTTTAATTTCTTCGAGTTTGCATTGATTGGTTTACCTCTGTTGTTGGTAGGTCTACTTTACTTTAGATATGTTGGACACAAACTGCTTCCAAAGAGAAAAACCAATAATAAACCCATAGATATCAATAGCACTCTTCACCAGTGGATTGAAGGATATCAGATCCAAGAGAGTTATTATAAATTAAGAATACGGTCTATCTCACCTATGATCGATACTAAGATCAAGGATTGGGATATTGAAAAAAAATTCAACGTAAACATCATCAGAATCAAAAGGAGACATCCTAATGTATTAAAAGGAATACATCCCTATATGGAGTTTCCAGAAGGAAATACTGAGCTATACTATCACGATATCATAACCGTAAAAGGTGAAACGCAAGACATCAACAGATTGATGATCCAGTTTAGATTAGGTCTTTTACCTCAAGAGCCTGTAAAAGATGAAATGAGACATAACCTAATCAATCAAGAGGTTGGGATGACTGAAGTTATCGTTTCTCCTAAATCCCATTTGGTTGGAAGAGAAATTAAAGTGAAAGATTTCTTTAAACGATTCGGAATTCAATTGCTCTCTACATCTTCTCAGAGAAGACCTTATACAGAGGAAGTAATGTATGTAAAACCTGGTGATAGTTTCATTATCAGGGGGCAATGGGGAGATATTGAGAAGCTTAAAGAGCAACATGAGCATATTGTGATCTGTGGTTCTCCAGAAGGTATGGTAAAAAGTATCGATGATATTACTTGGAAATCATACATCGCTCTAGGTTCTTTACTTACCATGATCGGACTCTTAGTTTTCAATGTAGTTCCTGGTGCCATCGCATCTTTGATCGGTGCTGGTATTGTGATCCTGACAGGATGTGTAACCATTGAAAAAGCATACAAAGGAATTAGTTGGATGAGTGTAATCATGATTGCAGCCATGATTCCGATGGGATTGGCTTTACAAAAGACAGGAACCGCGAAGTTCTTCGCAGATTCTTTGATCGCTCTTTTAGGTGAAAGTAATCCAATATTCCTATTAGCTGGTGTGTTCTTGATCACCACCATCTTTAGTCAGTTTATAAACAACTCTGCCACAGCAGTTTTGATGGTTCCCATCGTATTGCTAGCGGCTCAAACGATAGAAATATCTGCGAAACCGTTAATGATAACGGTTGCGATAAGCGCTTCAACTGCGTTTTTAACACCCATTGGTACGACCACCAATGCTATGGTGATTTCCGCAGGAGGATACAAATTCTACGATTATTTCAAAGTAGGATTTCCATTGCTGTTATTGTTTTTGATAACATCAATTGTATTGGTGCCTATAATATGGCCTTTTTAAAAAAATAAAACATGAACAAAATGAATGCTACCATGATTGACAAACGTCGAGATTTAGAAGTTTACGGGTTGAAAGACGTACAAGCACACTGGAACTTAAGTCCAGAGGAATTACAAAGAATTACCATTGAAAAAGGTATGGGTAAAGAAACAGCTAATGGTACATTGGCTATCAATACTGGAAAATTTACAGGAAGATCTCCTAATGACCGTTTCTTAGTGAAAGATGAGTATACAAAAGATAGAGTTTGGTGGGGTAAGATCAATAAACCAATTTCTCCAGAGAATTTTGACAGATTACAAACCAATATAGAAAACTATTTATCTGGTAAAGAGATCTTCGTTAGAGATGGATTTGTTTGTGCAGATCCTAAGTATAGAATGGGTGTAAGAACCGTTACAGAATATCCTTGGTCTAATATGTTCATTTATAATATGTTCTTAAGACCAACAGCTGAAGAATTAGAAACTTTTGAGGAAGATTGGTTGATCCTTTGTGCACCAGGATATGAATGTCCTGATCCAGCAGGATACGGTATCCGTCAAGCTAATTTCTCTATTCTAAACTTTACGAAGAAAGTTGCTTTGGTAGGTGGTTCTGCCTATACAGGAGAGATGAAAAAGGGAATTTTCTCTGCATTGAATATGATCCTTCCAACGGATAAAGATGTATTACCAATGCACTGTTCTGCAAACGTAGGTGAAGAAGGTGATACAGCTATTTTCTTCGGATTATCTGGTACAGGGAAAACTACATTGTCTGCTGATCCTAAAAGAAAATTGATCGGTGATGATGAGCATGGTTGGACTGCTGAAGATAGAATCTTCAATTTTGAAGGTGGATGTTATGCAAAAGCCATTGATCTTACTGAAGAAAAAGAACCAGAGATCTATAGAGCTATCAAACCAGGTGCAATACTTGAGAACGTAATCTTTAAACCTAATAATGAAGTAGATTACTTCGATAGCAGTATTACACAGAATACTCGTGTAAGTTATCCTATCTATCATATTGATGATATACAGTTACCATCCTATGCAGACAATCCTAAGAATATTTTCTTCTTGACTTGTGATGCATTTGGTGTATTACCTCCAGTATCTAAATTAACTCCTGGTCAGGCTGCTTACCATTTTATCTCTGGATATACAGCGAAAGTAGCAGGTACTGAGGCAGGAATTACAGAACCTGTACCATCATTCTCTGCCTGTTTTGGAGCTCCATTTATGCCATTACACCCAACAGTGTATGCAGAAATGTTATCTAAAAAAATGCAAGAAGCAGGTGTAAATGTATGGTTGATAAATACAGGATGGTCTGGTGGACCTTATGGTGTTGGTTCACGTATCAAATTGAAATATACAAGAGCTATGATCACAGCGATCCTAGAAGGAGAACTTGAGAAAGTTGAGTTTGAACAACATCCAATTTTCGGATTGTTCATGCCAAAAGAATGTCCTGGCGTACCTTCCGAGATCCTAGATCCTATGAATACTTGGCTACAAAAAGGAGTTTATATCAGTAAGTCAATCCAATTGGCACACTCTTTCCACTTGAACTTTGAGAAGTTTGAGAGTCAAGCATCAAGAGAAATCATTGAAGGTGGACCTCTAATCGACGAGCATCACCATTTGAATGAGCATGTTTAATTTTAACAAAGGTTGGTTGTTCATTCAACCAACCTTTTTTCTATGAAGAAGTTTCTTAGTTATATCGTCCTTTTCCTTTCAATTTATAGTCACTCTCAGACCCAGGCTGAAAAAATGTTCGGCTCTTGGTATATGTATCATGGGAATCATAGACTAAATGAAAACATATCCTTGATCTCTGGTTTACAGGTGAGAACCTATGAAGCTATTGATAATCATAATTTATCCTTAGGATATTTTGGAGTAGGTTATCATTTGAAAAACAACTTTTCTGTTGCCTTAAAATACAGTTATCTAGAAGTTGATAGAAGTATTGAATTTTTGGATCAACCGAATGCTATTGAACATAGAATGATGCAACATATTGCGCATAAGATCAATTTGAACAAACACTGCGTCAATCAAAGGTTACAGTTAGAACAAAGATTCATTCATTTCATTTCAGACAATACAACACGACATAGAATAAGATATCGTCTGGGATATCAATATCGTCTCTTCACTCCTATGGTATTAGATCTTAGCAACGAATTCTTTTTCCACAAGGAAGGAGTCTCTTATTGTGAAAATAGATTTTATGCCGGATTGAATTTGAGAACTTCACCAAACACCCGATTAAAATTGGGTTATATGAAGCAATTCATTAATGAGCAATATCTAAATAGATTGCAGGTAGGTTTAATTTTGAATACCGATTTTAGATAAGAACCTTAGCGCACTGCTTTACCGCTTGCTCAATATCGGCAATAAGATCTTCAGGCTCTTCAATTCCCACAGAAAATCGAACTAGACCATCTCTTATTCCACGTTCTAGTCTTTCTTCTTCTGATAATAGAGCATGTGTAGTTTGAGCCGGACTTACAGTTGTACTTTCTAAACCAGCTAAACTCATTGAGGGTTTTATCAGTTGTAAAGCATTTTGAAATTCCATGGCGTCTATACCCTCTTTTAATTCAAAAGACATCATTGCCCCAAATCCTTTCATTTGAGCTTTCGCTAGACCGTGATCTGGATGTGATGTTAAACCAGGATAATATACTTTGTCTGTATAATCAGCATTTTCCAAATATTCCGCCATAAACTGAGCATTTTTTGTCTGCTCCTTTACTCTTAGGTTTAAGGTCTTTAAACTCCTCTCTAACATCCAAACTGTGAAATCACTCAGGTTACCCCCAAAATTGATGGAGGTTTGCCATATTTGATCCATCAGTTCTTGAGATGCCGCCACAGCACCTGCTGATATATCTGAATGCCCTCCCATGTACTTGGTAGCCGAATGAACAACAACGTCAATACCAAAATCAGCCGGATTTTGATTGATCGGAGAGGCAAAGGTATTGTCAATCATAGTCAATATTCCTTTTTCTTTACCAAGATCAGCAATGGCTTGTATATCGGTAATCCCCAATAAGGGATTTGAAGGTGTTTCTATATAAATGATCTTTGTGTTTTCTTGAATCAAATCTCTGAAATCATTGACATCAGCACTTTCGGTAAAAGAATATTCGATTCCATACTTCTCAAACTCCTTCACTACGAAATTATAAGTGCCTCCATAGATTACCTGTTGAAGGATCACATGATCACCTGTTTTCAGGAATGCAAATAATGCAGAACTAATAGCGGCCATACCAGATCCAAAAATCAAGGCCGCTTCTGTATGCTCTAATGCAGCAATCTTCCAACAAAGCGCTTCCTGATTAGGGGTATTAAAATACCTTGGATAACGTTTGATGTCCACATTATCAAAGGCATAGGATGTCGACATATACATTGGAGATACAGCTCCTTTGAACTGTTCATCTTTTACTTCTCCTACATGGGTACAAATCGTATTAATTCCTAATTTCTTTGAATCCTTCATATCTCAAAATTTATCTCACGAATTTACAAAACCACAATTAAACTTTTACCAATTTCCACTTTCCTTTTCTAAACCAGATTACACCTACAATAGCGATCAAGATTTCTGCAATTGTTATTGCTGCAAACACTCCAACCGGACCGTAATCTAGTACAATTGAGAATAAATAGGCGATGGGTAATTGGAATAACCAAAAACAGAAAAAATTAATAATGGTTGGAGTTTTGGTATCACCAGAACCATTGAATGATTGTATGACTACCATTCCGTATGCATAAGCAATATAGCCTGCTGCTAATATTCTAAGGCATAAAGCTCCATTCTCAATAACAACGGAATTCTGACTAAACAATCCGACAAGATAAGGGGCAAACAATAAATAGATGATAGAAACACCGCCCATGAAATAAGCGCAATACTTCCCAGTTTTCCAGACAGATTCCTCGGCTCTTTCGGGTTGTCCTGCACCTAAATTTTGTCCAACAAGGGTGGCTGCGGCATTACTCATCCCCCATGCTGGCATTAGGGTGAATAACATAATTCTTATGGCAATCGTATAACCAGCTAATACCTCACTACCAAATTTGGCCATGATCCACATTAAAACCACCCAACTAGAAGTACCAATGATAAACTGACCAATTCCTCCAATAGAAACTTTGATTAAATTAATCATCACTTGAGTTCTTAATCGGATTTCGTTTACAGCAATCTGGATATAGGAGTTCCCTTTAAACAGAATCACAAGCTGCGCGATAACGGCTATACCTCTACCCGTTGTAGTTGCAATGGCAGCTCCTTCCACTCCAAAAGCCGGAATTGGTCCTAGACCAAAAATGAACAAGGGATCTAAGATCAAATTCAAGCCATTTGAGAGAACTAA
The DNA here is from genome assembly GCA_964505885.1 of uncultured Flavobacterium sp. GTDB lineage: Bacteria > Bacteroidota > Bacteroidia > Flavobacteriales > Flavobacteriaceae > Polaribacter. The sequence goes on along the minus strand of CAZDKB010000002.1, from coordinate 44,061 downwards.
TGTCCACATCGCTATTGACGCATTTCCAGCCCCTCTAAAGATAGCATTGATTAGAAATAAGAGCATTACCGTTACATTACCTCCTAACAATATTTGAGTATAACCATACCCTTCTTCTATCAGGTCGGTCTTGGCTCCCATTAAGGCTAAGATCTCTTTCGGAAATAGGATTCCGATTACACTGATCAATGTTGCGATAAAAATTCCTAAGAATATTACTTGCATAGCAGCCTGACTGGCTCCTTCTTGATCCTTTTCTCCAGTTCTTCTCGCCACAATAGCAGTGGCTCCCATGCTCAAACCAATGGCTACGGCATAGACTAAGGTAAGAACAGATTCCGTCAGTCCAACGGTGGCAACAGCATTCACGCTTACTTTGGAAACATACCAGATATCTACAATGGCAAATACCGATTCCATCATCATTTCTAAGATCATGGGAATAGAGAGCATAAAAACTGCCCGACGGATACTTCCAGAAGTGAAATTATTCTCTTCACCTTTAACGGCTTTTAGAAATAGTTTGAGTTTAGATTCTTTTATTTGTTGATTGTTAGTTGTCATTATGATATAGTTGAATAGTTGATGATTTCAATACAAACAAGCACGTTGCATTGAACTTAAAAAAGTCCCAAAGGGATAAAGCGAAAAGTAGAATTAGACTATCATAATGAAACAAATATGCGAAAGTTTTGACAATAACCTATGGTATATTCTAAATAAAACTCGGAGAGCAGAACTCTGAACTTTTAATTCTCAATTCCAAACTATAAAACTTTGTACCTTTGACCCGATGATAGAGAGACGTTTCAATCCAATATCAGTAGCAATCGTAGGACAAGGAAACCTAGGTTTTCACTTGTATCATGAGTTATTCAAAACAGAAAATATTAAAGTTGAACAATTCAATTCTAGAGATAGCAATGATTTAGAAGATTTTGATGTTGCTATTATTGCCGTTTCTGACATTGCTATAGGTGAAGTATCAGAAAGAATAAAAAGTCCTTTAGTTGTCCATACCTCTGGATCTACCCATATTGATGCGCTTAAGAATAAAGGAAGAAAAGGAGTTTTTTATCCGCTTCAATCTTTTACCAAAGGGAAAACAGTTGATTTCTCAAAGATTCCGATTTGTATCGAAGCTAGAACCGAAGAAGACGAAAAGTTATTAGGTTCTTTAGTAAGCAGATTAAGAGCTGGTTTTTATCATATTGGTTCTGAAGAAAGAAAGTATATTCACGTAGCTGCTGTTTTCGTGAACAACTTTACAAACCATATGTTTAAGACGGCATGGGATATCTTTGGAGAACGTCATATTCCCTTTAATATCTTAATGCCTCTGATCAAAGAATCAATAGAAAAGATAGAAAGACTAACTCCAGAAGAAGCACAAACAGGACCTGCGATCAGAAAGGATCAAAAATCTATAGAGAATCACTTAACTTTGCTCAACGATTCGCAAAAAGAATTGTATAAAGCCATCACAGAATCTATTCAGAAAAATGGAGAAAAGCTATAAACAGTTATTACCTAATATCACTACATTCATCTTAGATGTAGATGGAGTTTTAACCAATGGAATGGTGACCATCATGCCAGACGGACAGTTAATTCGTCAGATGAACATTAAGGATGGATACGCTATGAAGACAGCAGTAGACAATGGATATCGCATTTGTGTGATCTCTGGAGGTAAGAATGAAGGAGTTAGAACTAGGTTAGCGAATCTAGGAATTCAGGATATTTATTTAGGAGCGCATAACAAGGTTGAACAATACAATGAGCTAATGGCAAAATATGACCTGAAACCTGAAGAAACCATTTATGTAGGTGACGATGTTCCTGATGTTCCCGTGATGAAATTAGTGGGAGTTCCTTGTTGCCCAAATGATGCGGCACCTGAAGTACAAAGACTTTCAAAATATATCTCTGATAAACGTGGAGGTGAAGGATGCGTTCGAGATATTATAGAACAAACGATGCGTGTTCAAGGAAAATGGAATGAAAACTTTAATGCGCAATATGACTAACGATTCAATTCTATAATTTTTCTAGAATATCCTCTATAGTCGTTTAGTTCTTTCCTAATTTTATCTTCCCAACGCTTTTGAGCTTCTTTATTCACAGAGTGCACGGTTTCCTTATCGTATAATTTTTGATAAGCCAAATACTCTTTATAATTCGCTTTATACAAAAGACTGAACTCATTTCTGTCCTTAAAAAACTTTGATTTATCGTATTGTCTAATCTTTTTGCGAAGCTTTCTTGCAAACAACTCACCTATTAAGAAATGTAATTGTTCATGCTCCAAAACTTTATTGTCGGAGATTCCTGTACGAGAGATTGATTTGTCAAAATAGGCATAAACTTCAATCTTAATTTTTCTTGTGTTACTCACAATTGGATTAAGTTTGATGGCAACTGCGCTATATGCCAATTTACTTCCCTTCTTTTCATTGAAATCCTTCCAAGTTAACTTGACGGAAGGTCCCCATTTGATAATATTTTGTTGAGAATATCCGATCATTGAAAAAAATAACAAAAGGATCAGAAGAATTTTAGCAATTTTATTTGTCATCACAAGATCGATGAGTTTTCATTATTTTTGTGATAGCAAATTTACAAAATACTCCTATGTTACGAAGAAGCATCTTTCTACTCTTATTTTCAATCAGCCTTGTTACCAATTCGCAATCCATTTTTGGGAAATGGAATTCTTTTGACGAGGATACCAACGAAATAGAATCTGTTATAGAAATCTATAAGAAAGATGGAAAGGCCTATGCGAAGATTATTGAGATCACAGATCCTGAAAGGAAGAATGCTACCTGCATAAAATGCAAGGGAAAAAGAAAAGATCAGCCTATTTTGGGTATGGATATTCTTACCGGCTTAAAAAAAGATGACGATGAATGGTCTGGAGGAAAGATCTTAGATCCAAAGAATGGTAAAGAATATAAGTGTTATATCAAATTGAAAGATAACAACACCCTTAAGCTAAGAGGGTATATCGGCATTTCTTTAATAGGTAGAACGGCTATTTGGAAAAGAGCAAAGTAATTATCAGTTATCAAGTTTAGAAAAACTATAATTGATCATTGTTAATTGAAAAAACCTAGTTTTTTTTCTTCAGCATTGGAACAAACGCAAAGTCGCCAAGCTCATGCTTTTCAAATTCTTTTGGGGATTTTCTGATCATCAATGTCATGATCTGAATTTTATCTCCAACCGGAATCAGTAACCTTCCTCCTACTTTTAACTGAGATAATAGAGCCTTTGGAATATAAGGGGCACCCGCTGTTACGATGATTTTGTCAAAAGGAGCCTTTTCTTTTAGACCAATATAACCATCTCCAAAAATGAACTTTTTAGCACGATAACCCATTTTGGGTAAGAATAATGAAGTCTTTTTGAATAGTTCATGCTGTCTCTCAATCGTGTAGACTTCCGCTCCTAGTTCTAACAAAACAGCTGTTTGATAACCCGAACCCGTTCCTATCTCTAACACCTTATCTCCAGCTTCAATCTCTAAAGTTTGAGATTGAAAAGCTACCGTATAAGGTTGAGAAATGGTTTGATCCGCAGCAATAGGAAAAGCTTTATCCTGATAAGCATGTTCTTCAAAGGAAGAGTCCATAAAGAAATGTCGTGGACTCTTTCTAATGGCAT
>CAZDKB010000002.1:0-40382 GCA_964505885.1 uncultured Flavobacterium sp. | reverse complement strand
TTCAATACATTTTCGTCATGAATTCCTTTTTGCTGAAGAATGTTAGCTAACTGATTTCTAAGTCCTTGATGCTTTGAAGTATCTCTCAATTTTGGTTTTATTAGGGCTGCCTAAAATTAGAAAAAATTCCTATAAAAGTGTATCTTTGTTTGCGTTGAAAAATCAACAATTTAAATTCTTTTTTTATGCTAAAGGCAGGAGTGTTAGGTGCAGGTCACTTAGGAAAAATTCACCTTAAATTATTGAATCAATCAGATCGTTATGAGTTAATGGGTTTTTATGATCCCTCTGCAGAAAATGCCAAAAAAGTGTCTGAAGAGTTTGGATACCATGCTTTTAACAGCATCGATGAATTGATAGATGCGGTAGATGTAGTAGATATCGTTACTCCAACCTTATCTCACTTCGATTGTGCCAAGAATGCCATTGAAAAAGGACGTCATATTTTTATTGAGAAACCCATCACAAAAACCGTGATAGAAGCTGAAGCCATCAAAACACTAGCAAGTCAAAAGCACGTTCATGGCCAAGTGGGACATGTAGAGAGATTCAACCCTGCTTTTACAGCGGTAAAAGACAAGATTGGTCAGCCAATGTTTATTGAGTCGCATAGATTAGCAGAATTCAATCCTAGAGGAACAGATGTTCCTGTTGTTTTAGACTTGATGATTCATGATATTGATATCATTTTAAGCGTGGTAGATTCACCTGTGAAAGATGTTTATGCAAGTGGAGTCTCGGTAATTTCTGAAACACCTGATATTGCAAATGCAAGAATTGAGTTTGAAAATGGATGTGTTGCCAACTTAACGGCTAGCAGAATCTCCATGAAGAATATGAGAAAATCTCGATTTTTTCAAAAGGATGCCTATATCTCTGTGGATTTTCTAGAAAAGAAATCAGAAGTGGTAAGAATGAAAGATGCACCAGAAAATCCAGATGAATTTGCTATGATCCTTCAAAATGCAGAAGGCGTTAAAAAGCAAATCTATTTTGACAATCCGGAAGTGGCTTCAAATAATGCCATCTTAGATGAATTAGAAACCTTTGCAGAAGCAATCGAGAATGATACACTTCCTATCGTTACTCTTGATGATGGAACAAACGCCTTAAGAGTTGCACAGCAAATCATCGATTGTTTCGATAATTAAACACAGAACAAATCAAAATCATATATGAAGAATATAGCAGTTATTGGTGCGGGAACCATGGGAAATGGTATTGCTCACACTTTTGCACAATTTAATTACAACGTTCAACTTATTGATATTTCTCAAGCGGCTCTTGATAAAGGGATCGCTACAATCACTAAGAACCTGGATAGAATGGTTGCTAAAGAGAAGATCACTGAAGCAGATAAAGAACAGACCTTAGCTAATATTACAACCTACACTTCAATCAAAGAAGGTACTCAATATGCAAGCTTGGTCGTTGAAGCCGCAACAGAAAACTTAGGGTTAAAAACTAAAATCTTTCAAGAATTGGATGAAGTTTGTCCTGATGATACTATCCTTGCCACCAATACATCTTCAATCTCGATTACTCAGATTGCGGCAGCTACAAAAAGAACAGAATTGGTAATTGGGATGCACTTTATGAATCCTGTTCCCATAATGAAATTGGTTGAGATTATTAGAGGATACAATACTTCGGATGAAGTGATGAACTTTACCGTAGAACTTTCTAAAAAGATCAACAAAATTCCTGTTGAAGTAAATGATTATCCAGGATTTGTGGCCAACAGAATTCTTATGCCTATGATCAATGAATCTGTTGAGACTCTTTATAACGGAGTGGCGGGAGTACAAGAAATTGACACAGTAATGAAACTAGGAATGGCACACCCAATGGGACCTCTTCAGTTAGCTGACTTTATTGGATTAGACGTTTGTTTATCGATCTTAGAAGTTATGTATGATGGATTTAAGAATCCAAAATATGCCCCTTGTCCATTATTAGTAAACATGGTTCGTGCAGGAAAACTTGGAGTAAAATCTGGTGAAGGATTCTATGATTATTCTCAAAGTAGAAAAGCAGAACATGTATCAAAACAGTTTGCATAAACTCATATTCTTGTGTTTTTTCTGTAGTTCACTGATTATTCAAAGTCAAGAGCTACAGGAAAAACCAAGAAAGCTTAAAAAAATAGGTTTCTTGTACAATCGAGCAAGGAGCAATAACTTCTTATTTAAGGATTCAGATTACACCTATTCTGCCAAGGTATTTAAGACTCAATTTTATTACCTTTTGAATAAAGGACGAAAATGGGATATAAATTTGATCGTTCAACCTCAGATTCAAGTTTTAGAGCATCAGTTACTCAATCTTTTCTTTATTACCCCGGATGAACCAAATTTTGAAGAGTTAAGAGACAGGCTAACTCAGAAACGTACTATGTCACTTACGGCTTTTGAATTAGGTTTTCAATTTCGACGAGAAACTTTCAAGAATATATTTTTTGAAGCTAATTTTGGTTTGGGAGTTGCCTATATCGATAAAGAAACTGAAAGATTGGCCAGAGGATTTACCTTCATTGAAAACATCTCTTTAGGTTTTGCACATGCATTCCATTCCTCTGAGTTTTATATCGGCGGTCAGATTGGGCACGTATCTAATTTTGATTTTCAAATGCCTAATAGTGGATATGACACCTTAGGATTTGAGATTGGATATCGAATCTTATTGAAATAAAAAAACTCTTCTGAATTATCAGAAGAGTTTTTTTATTGTTTAACAAGAGACTAATTAGTCTTTCTTCTCGTCTCCGTCTTTCTTGGCCTTGTTCCAGATCTTTAATTTATCTTCAGCTGTAATACCTTCAAGTACTTGAATGTTTACACCATCTGAAACTCCCAATTCTAATTCTCTTTTTTCAAACTTTCCTTCTTCAACTTGAACCTCGACGTAAGGCTTTTCAGTCTGTCTGTCGAATCTCAATAATGCTTCTTTTATAGACAATACACTATCCTTCTTTTCTAAAACGATGTCTGCATTTGCACTGTAATTCGCTCTTACGAAATAGTCATTATCTAATGTAATATTTGCTTTAATCGTAAATTGCACTGCCCCTCCTTCTTCTGTTCCTTTTGGAGCGATGAAGTTTAATTTTGCTGGGAACTTCTTCTTTTCGATAGCTCCTAAAGCTACTTCAATATCTGTTCCTGTTTGTAATTTACTTACTTCAGATTCATCAACCTTTCCTTCAAAGATCATCTTGCTCATATCAGCGATAGACGCAATTGTTGTCCCTGCATTAAAGTTGTTACTTTGAATCACTTGATCTCCTTCTTTCACTGGAATCTCAAGGATAGTTCCAGACATTTGAGCTCTGATATCCGTGTTGGCTACTCCTACTCCAGAAGATCCACTCTCAATGATCTTATAATCATTCTCAGCATTCACAAGATCTTGTTTCGCTTGATCATAAGTAAGTTTTGTGTTCTCATAATCTTGCTGAGCTAAAACTCCTTTATCAAATAAAGATTTACTTCTCTCATATTGAATCTTAGCGTTATTCACTCTAATCTTGGTGTTATCCACTCTACCCTTTGCGCTCAATAAAGATTGCTCATTTGGTACAACACGTACGGTTGCGATCAAATCACCTCTTTTTACCTTAGCTCCTTCTTCTAAGTAGATCTTGTCGATAATTCCAGTAATCTGAGGCTTGATCTCAATTTCTTCTAATGGAATCACCTTTCCAGTTGCTACAGTCTTCTTAACAATGGTTGTCTTGAAGGCAGTTTCCGTATCATAAGTAACGATACTTTGTTTATTCTTGCTTCCTAACCATAGTAGAACTGCTATAAAAATAATGACTACAACTATTAATATAATTTTTGCTCTTTTACTCATTTTAATTGTCTATAAACGTTGGTTATTGTATTCTTTGTTTTGATTAATTATTCGTCTCTTAAGGCGTCAATTGGTTTGACTAATGTGGCTACATAGGCTGGGATCAATCCAATTAATGTTCCCAGTATAATCAGTATTAAAAATGCCATTAATACGATCGGTATGTTTACCGTAGGGTTTACCAGTGTTGGGTCATCTCCCGAACCGAGCAAGGCATCCATTGCATAGAGGACTCCTCCTCCAAATATGATTCCTAACATACCAGCTATTGTTGTTAAGAACACTGATTCTAATACAACCTGTCTTCTTATTTCAATAGGTTTGGCACCAATTGCTCTTCTAATTCCAATTTCTTTGGTACGCTCTTTTACTGTGATTAAAAGGATATTTCCAATCGCAAAAACACCTGCGATCAATGTTGCAATTCCCACAAACCATGTCAAAAACTGCATTCCCAGTAAGAATCTTGTGAATCGTCCTATTTCAACAGCAAGGTTAGCGCTTCCAAATGCTCTTTTATCCTCTGGGTCTACCTTATGAAGGTTTTTAAGAGTTAAGAGCATATCTTGCTCTAATTGCTCTATATCTACTCCATCATTTGCCGTTACCATCATCCAACTTATACGATTTACTCTATTGTAAACTTGCTGAAAAGTTGAGAATGGAATATAAGCTGCTTGACCATCAAAGTTGATATTTCCGTTCTTGTAAACACCGATTACTTTGTAGACAATGTTGCCAATAATTACAAGTTCTCCTATCGGGTTTTCATCTTTCTCAAATAACTGAAGATAGATCTCTTCTTCAATGACAACTACTTTCGACTTAAGTTTGATATCGTTTTCATTCAGGAATCTTCCATAGATCAAATCCTTTTTCTGAACCTGATTCAATACAGGTAAATCTCCCGATACATTGAAGCTCCCCGACTTAAATCCTCTAGTTATTGTACTATTAGTTTGACTTCTTGGAGCAATAAACTTGATCTCATCGTATTCATTCTCTAAGATCTCTACATCTCTGGTTGTTAACCTTACATTTCTTCCTTTTTGAAAACCTTTAAATGGTTTCTCAGTTCTTTGAGACCACATAAATACGCTGTTCGTTGCAAAGTCACCAAAGATTACTTTAAAGTTGTTTTCTAATCCTCTTGCAGCACCCAAAAGAACCACTAATAAGAAGATTCCCCAAAGAACACCGATAATTGTAATTATGGTTCTTATTTTGTTCTTACGAATTCCTCCGTAGATTTCTTGCCAAGTATCTGAATCAAATAAAAATTTCATGACTAATCTGCTTTTAATGCTTCAACAGGTCTAATTCTAGCCGCTTTTTTAGCTGGGATCAATGCCGCGATCAATCCTGCAAGGATCAACGCAATAGTTGCTCCGATCACTAAACCTGTACTTACACTTGGGTCTTTTATAAAATAATCTTCTTCTAGGCTATTTCCAATAGCACCTAGTACATAAGTTCCTAGAGTCAATCCTAAATAACCAGCAATGGTGGTGATTAAGACTGATTCTTGCACTACCATCCCAACAATTGATGATGGTTTTGCTCCTAAGGCCTTGCGAATTCCGAATTCTTTTGTTCTTTCCTTGATCACGAAGATCATGATATTACTAATACCGATTATACCTGCAATCAGAGTTCCAGATCCTACAAATAATACGATAAAGAAAAGTGCAAACATAAATACACCTACTCCCTTGTTGGCCTCAGCCATATTTCTTACAAATAATGCGTTTTGATCTTCTGGATGTATATCTAGTTCCTTTTTAAGGTCTCTCTCTAGTTTATTTCCAAATGCAATGGCTTGATCCAAGTTCATTCGAGGATTATATCCCAAATTGATTTGTGATATATGATCGTTATTACCGTATAATTTCTGTGCAGTCGATACAGGTATATATGCTAACCTCTCTTCGTTGTCTCCACCGTCATCAGAGAAGATTCCAATTACTTTGTATGAGATTCCACTAACATTCAACTGCTTACCTAAGGCCGGTTTCTCGCCAAAAAGGTCTGATTTAATCAAACGACCAATCACAATCACTTTTGACCCTTGGTTAATATCAAACTGATTGATATATCTACCCTCATCCATGATTGTCTTTTCCAAGAACTGGTGATCAGGGTGAACCGCTCTTACATTATAGTTATCTTGGTTCTTTTTATAGGCAAGACTAAAATTCTTGTAGATACGAGCGGTCATGTATTGAACATCACCGTCGTACTTGTCTTTTATATAATCGAAGTTCTTGTTCTTTAATTGAATTCTTCTTCCAGATTGCAATCCTTTATAAGGTTTACTGGTCTTCCAAACTCTTACGAATATAGAATTGGCTGCATCATCAACAAAGGCTTCAGCAAAAGTATTCTTAAGTCCACTTACTACTCCAAATAATAGAGTGAACAGCAGAATAGCAAAGGCTACAGTGAATCCAGACATCACTGATCGCAATTTATTTTTGCTAATACTTTGAAATATTTCTCTCCAACGATCTAGATCAAACATAACTATGTAGTTTGGTATTTCGCTTCTACAGTCTTGTCAGCGGTATCCGAAACAATGATACCGTCTCTTAATCTTACAATGCGTTTCGTCTGTGCCGCAACTTCCTCTTCGTGCGTAATTACAAATACAGTCATTCCTTCATTGTTGATCTCAGTTAAAAGATCCATAACCGAATCTGTAGTTGTAGTATCCAAAGCTCCTGTTGGCTCATCTGCTAATACAACCTTTGGTTTGGTAACCAAAGCTCTAGCAATTGCAACACGTTGCTTTTGCCCCCCAGATAACTCATTTGGAAGGTGTTTTGCCCAATCCTTTAGACCAACTTTGTCTAAATATTCTAATGCAATTCGTTGACGTTCTTTTCTTCCTACTCCAGCATAATATAAAGGTAATGCTACATTTTCAAGAGCCGTCTTATATGAAATCAAGTTGAACGACTGAAATACAAATCCCAAGAACTTATTTCTTAACATGGCTGCTTTTTTCTCGTTGAGCTCATGGATCAACTGACCATTTAAATAATAATCCCCTGTATCATGTCGGTCTAGAAGTCCAACAATATTCAATAAAGTTGACTTTCCAGAACCCGAAGATCCCATAATCGAGACAAACTCGCCTTCTTTAATATGAAGGTCAATTCCTTTTAATACATGGAGAAAATCGTTACCGACTGGATAGGACTTGTGTAGGTTTTTTATACGAATCATTGCGTTGGTTAATTTTTGTATAAAAGTAGATAACTAAGGGTCTTACCGATACTAATTTTATGTTAAAACAAAATCACAGAATACGCCCTGTAGTTGCTTCTACTTCACATAAGACGGATGTAATTTTAAATTGTTACACACTTTTATAAATTTTTAAGTTTTATTTTTGCATTATCAATATAACTCTAAGTTCAGTGAAGATTCCAGAGGGAAAGAAAATTATATTATTTGATGGAGTTTGCAATTTGTGCAACAGTTCGGTTATCAAAGTAATTAAGCACGATAAGCGAAATGTTTTTCTATTCACGGCTCTACAATCAGAAACGGGTCAGAAGATTTTAAGCGAATTGAACATAGATTCTAAAAAAATGGATTCGATCATTTTGTATTCTCCAAATGAAGCTTTTTATAAAAAATCTTCGGCCGCATTAAGAATAATGTATGAATTTGGCGGTTTATGGAAACTCACTCAAATATTTAGAATCTTTCCTGCAGCTTTCAACAACTTGTTTTACGATCTTATTGCAAGAAATCGATACAAATGGTTTGGGAAGAAAGACAGTTGTATGATTCCAACTCCTGATTTAAAGGCCAAGTTTTTAGATTAATGAATTTTCCTGAAAACCTCGAGTGTGTCATTTTCGACATGGATGGAGTTATAATCGACTCGGAAGAACTGCATAAGAAAGCCTACTTCCATACTTTTAGATCTATAGGTGTGGATGTTTCAGAAGAACTTTATAAAACGCTTACAGGTGCTTCTACAATAAACGCGTTCCAGAAATTAGTGGCACATTTTGATTTAGATCTTGATCCAGAAGAGTTAGTTCAACAAAAAAGAAAATATTATGTGGATCTTTTTGAAAACGATCCGACATTACATCTTGTTATTGGTGTTGAAGAACTCGTAAAGCATTGTTTTTCAAAAGGCTACCGTTTGATATTGGCCTCTTCATCAGCAATGGTAAATATCAATCGAGTATTCAAAAGGTTTAACCTTGATCAGTATTTTACAGCTAAGATCAGTGGTGCAGACCTTAAAGAATCGAAACCTAATCCTGAAATATTTGAAAAAGCAGCTCTTTTGGGAAAGTCTGATCGCAAAAACTGTTTGGTGATTGAAGACTCTGATAACGGAGTTCAAGCGGCAAATGATGCAGGAATTTACGTGGTTGGCTTCAGAAATCCATTAGCGGCAGACCAAACATTGGAAAAAGCCGATCAGGTGATCACAAAGTTTGAAGAGTTAATCGAACTACTTTAAATTCTCTAGAATAAAATCAATCGTTTTATCTGTATTACTATTCTCTAAAAAAGATTCTGTGTGATGCTTAGGCGCAACTGCATATCCTTTATCCAATAAATATTGAATCTGATCACAGTAATCCAAGCAAACCTTACCAGTAAGTAACAAGCTCATATCCTTACCAGCGTTGTAGTAGTTATAGATCTTTTTCAACCCTGTTAAATAGAGATAATCTTTCGTAAATCCTCCACCTCTATGTGCACGAACTGAAATATAAAAGGCATCTTCTCTATTTAGATCATAACTATTATGAAGTAACCTGAAGGTTTTAGAAAAAGTATATCCTTTTGCCAAACTATCCACAGCAATCACTCGATAAGCCAATTCTTTCAATCGTTTGACAGTTAGATTCCCCGACATATATTCGCTAAATACAGCAAGTCCTTCCTGAGTTTCCTCATAATTTGGAAAACCATGAGAAAATATTTTTAGCGGATGTAATAGTCCATTCATTGTGGTGACCATATGAACACCAATCTCGTGATTCGTAAGAATGTTCATTTCTATATCCGAGAAAGTGTGATTAGAGTTGATCACCAATGTTTTGATATTATTCAATACCATTGCGATTGCACCCATGGTAGAAGAATATTTGATGTCATAGGTAAAATCATACTTATGAGAATATTCTCTAAAGATATTCTCTGCTTCTTTACAATCGTATTTGGGTTTTTCTAACTCTTCGTTCTCAATATCCGGGAAATGAAGAATAAACTTTGCGTTCTCCACATCTTGTTCTGTGGGTGTTCCAAAAGAATGCAGGCTATTGTAATAAAACTTTTTCCCTTCACCTATGGTTTCTATACATTGTATCAATCCTGAATAGGCATAAATAATATCCTTGTATAGGTTTCTTATCACATCGTCTTCAATCAACTCTAGAGGTTGAGAAAAGAATTTTCTATGAAGTTTAAACTTATCAAAATCGATCTCAGGATAGATGAATTCTGGATCGGTTAAATATTTTGAAGCAAAGAACTTATCTTTTTCGGCTTCAATATTGATAGGGTTGACATAACTCAATAGTTCAATCTTTTTGACAAGATTGTCTATATAGTGATCAATTTCTAATAGTGTTTTGGTCGCCACAGAAGATTCATTCATCATGTTACATCAAATTGCAAGGAGGCTACAAATTTAGGCTTTAAATGTGGTATAAAAGTGGTCTGCGTGTTTTTTTAATTCATCTTTTAAATAGACTTCAACCGCATTCACTACTTCCGGATACATGATCTGATCCAATTCGTGGCAATATACCTTTGCAATTTCTGTAGCCAACACCAAGGTATTTTTAAAATTCTGGGTAATGAACTTTAAAAAATACCCATTACCTTGAAAAGTATCATTGATCTTAGAAGTAGAAGGGATTCCATTCGGAAGAGGCATCTTCTCTAGTACACCTCTCCAAGACTCAATGAAATCTCCGAAGCGTTCGTTATCTACATTTTTAGTTCCTAAATTCCAAGTAGGCACTTCTCGATCCCAGCGTTGCCAATTGTAACTGTGCATATCGTAAACAATACAAACACCAAATTTTTCTTCCAATTTTGAGATCAAAGCATGAACCACCTTGTAAAAATTATAATGTTTGGATAGGCTTTTCTCTTTCATTTCTCTATGCAGGGCCACATTCCATAGCTTCTTCCCCCATGCGTCATCATACACAGCAGATTCTGGAGCTCTGTTCAAATCATATTCAAATCTAGAATCCATACCAGCTATCACTATCGGATGGGTTTGTACCATTTCCTTCGTTGCAGGATCCTCTTCATACCATCTTTCATATTCCGTATGAACACAATGCTCCCAAAGTTCTTTTCTGAATTGATGTCCGTCATGCACTGCACCACAGGCATAATGTACATATTCATCAATCTTAATGGTAAAGGAATAATCACTTGAAACCGCATGAAAGGTTTCCTCTTTTTTGATCTTCGCAATAATTTGGTCTATAGATAATTTGATCATGACTATAATTCTACGGGTAAATCTAATAAACTCCCCCATTCTGTCCAAGAACCATCATAAACACAAATCTTATCCTTACCCGCAAGACTCGCTCCTAAGGCAAGTACACAGGCTGTAATTCCTGTACCACAGGAAAATACTAAAGATTCTGTTTCTTGAAAATTATTATTGAATAAGGTAGTTAATTCTTCTTTTGATTTCAATTTGTGTTGGTCCAATAAACTTGTATATGGAAGGCTATTTGAGTTTGGGATATGACCACTTCTTACACCAGCTCTAGGTTCAGGAGCAGTTCCTTCAAACCTTCCCTTCGATCTTGCATCTACAACACTCATGTTGTTATTTTCAATAGAATCTAAAACATGCTGATAGTCAACAAACATATCATTCACTGGTATAGCTTTGAAATCTCCTTGAACAAAATCTTCCGTATAATTTGATTCGATTTCATAGCCTAAAGTTTTCCATTCGGTTAAACCTCCATTTAGAACGGCTACATTACTGAATCCCATTGACCGAAACATCCACCAAGCTCTAGGGCTTGAATAGACACCGTGTCTATCATAAATGATAATACAGCTATTTTGATTGATGCCAAGTTCTTGAGTTTCTTTCTCAAATATTTCTGGTCTAACCATGGTATTCGGGAATTCAGCGTCTGAATCAGAGAAATTCCCTTTTAGATCAAAAAATCTTGCGGTTGGTATGACTTCAAGTGAAATTTGTTCCTCTGATGTTTTGACTGTAACCTTGGGTATAGTAGCATCCAAGATAATCAGTTCATCTTTATCAAGATGTTGATTCAACCATTCACAAGATACTATGAAGTCTGGAGTTTTGAGCATTAGGCCTCTTCAACCATTCTTTTAAGATCGGTCTTTCTTTGGAAAGCAGCATTACGTTCTAGGACCTTACTTTCCATAAAGTCGACTACCTTTTCTTGGATTTTAGTTTTGTACACTTTATTCATGTAAGTGATCCCTCCAGGGCTCATCACATTCACTTCAACCAATTTTCCTCCAATTACATCTATCCCAACAAAATAGAGACCATCTTTCAACAATTTTGGCCCAATTTTTTCACATAACTTTTTCTCTTGCGGAGTGAGCTTATGTTTTGCAACCGATCCTCCTGCTGATACATTGGATCTGTGGTCCTTCTCTCCCGGAATTCTTCTCATTGCGCCAATAGGTAAACCGTTCAATAATAAAATACGAACGTCTCCTTTATCAGCTCCTTCGATATAATCTTGAAGGATTACATAATCTGAACTTCCATCCTTTTTGTTTATGTAAAAATCTAATAGGGAATTGATATTTCCCATTGCCGATTTTTCGATCAAGATAACTCCAGATCCTCCAAAACCATCTAGAGGCTTTAAGATCATTTTATCAGAGTTCGACTCCTCAATCATTTTGATCAAGTAGTTTTTGTTCTTTGAAACATGAGTAACTGGAATGATTTCATTATTTGGATCTTCAAAAGCTGCTGTATATAGCTTGTTATTTGCTTCTCGCATTCCTCTGACAGAATTGATGATAAATACATCATCTTTTACTGAATCCAGGAAATTCAACATCAATGGATCTAAAGGTGGTTCCGCTCTCATAAAAATCACGTCAAAACCGGCCAATGGTAACATTTCCTCTCTGGTTTCAGTTTTCTTGTAGAAAGATTTAATATTGGCAGGCACCTTTTCATGTCTATTCAAAATCGTACAAAATGCACTAGTTACACTATTTCTAATCGTTAAATTAGAAGGTGTACAAATGGCCACACCATGGCCTCTTTTAGCACATTCATGGATTAGAGTAAGTGAGGTGTCGTTCTCAGGAGATTTAATGCTCTCCCAAGGATACATTAAGAAGCAAACATTCATAGTTGTATTTTTATTAGTTTCCTTTTACTTGTTCATAATTATCATCCCAATTCTTAGGTTTAGGATCTCCTAGTTTCCCGACAGATTTTGCAACTAAGGTAGATACGGTGGCGTCACCAGTTACATTAATCACTGTTCTACACATATCTAAAGGTCTATCTACGGCAAAGATTAATGCCAGTCCAATTGCTAGCTTATCAGCAGGGAATCCAACAGATTCTAACACAATTACCAACATTACCATACCTGCACCAGGAACTGCAGCAGATCCTATGGAGGCCAATAAAGCTGTAAGAATGATCATTAATTGATCTGTAAATGTGAGATCAAAATTCAATGCTTGAGCAATAAAAACTGCTGCTACAGCTTGATATAGACTGGTTCCATCCATATTAATGGTGGCACCTACAGGTAGCACGAAACTACTCACCTCTTTATCGACTCCTATATGTTCTTCAACCCTTTCCATAGTTACTGGAAGTGTTGCGGCACTTGAGCTTGTTGAAAAGGCCAATAATTGAGCTGGGCTAATTTTATTCAAGAACCAAAATGGGTTTTTCTTCACATATACTCCCATGACGATCATATAGAATACAATCATTAAGATTAATCCAGTAATTACTGTTCCAGAGTAATATAATAAAGCAATTAATAGATCAGGGTCGTTTGATGTAACCACCACGTTCGCTAAAAGAGCAAAAACAGCATAAGGAGCTGTAAGCATGATAAGGTCTACCATCTTGAGGACAACCTCATTCAATGAATCAAAGAAACCTTTTAAGGGACTTGCTTTTTTCTCCCCGATTAATAACATGGATATTCCTAATAAGATCGCAAAGAAGATCACCTGTAGCATAGCTTTATTTTCACCTAAAGCTTTGATAGCGTTTTCTGGAACCATATCTACAACAAATTGTAAGGGTCCACTATTCTTTTGCCTCGAGGCTTCCGCGATTTTAGATTGAACACCACCACTTTGCGCATAGGTCTCCGTAAGCTTTGTAATGGTCTCCTCAGAAATTCCATCTCCCGGCTTGGCAATATTCACTAGTGCTAAACCTATTGAAATTGCTACAACTGTAGTAATAACATATATTCCGATAGTTCTTAAACCAATATTTCTAAACTTCGATATATCTTGTAAGTCAGAAATACCTTTGATCAAGGAAGCAATAATAAGAGGAACGGCGATCAGTTTTAAAAGCTTCACAAATATGGTTCCGATAGGATTGATCCAATCCCCCACAAACTTAGCACCTCCATCTATGTAGGTCATTACCAATCCAAAGGCAACCCCCAATACCATTCCTATTAATATCTTCCAATGCAGTGCTAGTTTCTTCATAAGTTCAGGTCAAAAATTTTAAGATTTGAAAGGTAAAAAAATTATACTAATAATTGAACTCCAAATATGGATCCTTTGATAAAATAGAATCCGTAAGAATACTGGGAATCCGTAAAGAAAAATAATGAATGCTGTTTTTATAGCTTCTAAGGAAGTTGTATTTTTGCACATCAATTGAAAGTATGAATAAACTAAAAGAGCGTTGGGGAATTACCTCTAACCTACAGATCTTTTTGATACTCGTAGTTTTTGCCATAAACGGTTCTTTTGCCGCATGGGTGGCAGATCCGGTAACTCATTTTTTCGGACTTGAAAAAGGAGTGACCAATGGTTGGATTTACTGGCCGTTGAGAATTCTATTAATTTTTCCAATCTATCAATTAACCCTTCCAGTGGTTGGCTTTGTCTTTGGTCAATTTAAGTTTTTCTGGAACTTTGAGAAAAAATTCTTGAGTAGAATGGGATTCGGGTTTTTATTTAAAAAAGAATCATAATTCTATGAATTTTGATTCATTTCTTGAGCATCTTCACAAAATTCAGAATCATCCGTTAGGAGGATTAGAGGCACAATTCAAATTGGCTCCGAAACTCAGATTAAAGTACGATGCACGGAAAATCGCAGCCAATAAACCCAAAAAGGCCGCTGTTCTAGCTCTTTTTTATCCGAATGAAGACAATCAGGCAACTTTCTTATTAACGTTGAGAGCGAGCTATTCGGGAACTCATTCAGCGCAGATCAGTTTTCCTGGTGGGAAAATAGATCCAAAAGACAATTCTTACTACGACGCTGCATTAAGAGAGACCTGGGAAGAGGTGGGTGTGCAATCCGAATTCATAGAATATGTTCGTGAGATGACCGATGTTTACATCCCACCAAGTAACTTCTTAGTAAGACCTTTTATCTCATTCACCAAAAAGAAACCTTCTTTTATTATAAATGAAGAAGTCGAAACGACAATTGAGGTTTTGGTATCAGACCTACTGGATGATTCCAATATCGATTCCATAGAAATGGATACTTCCTACATGAAAAAAATTGAAGTTCCTTGTTTTCGATTGAATGAATACATCGTTTGGGGTGCGACAGGAATGATGTTAAGTGAAATGAAAGAACTTTTAAAGTCGGTTTAGCTAAAAAATACTTTTGTATTTTTGTTTTCCACTATTAAAAACCAAGTACATGACCCTCTTCAAAAGGAATCCTTTTGGTCATATTTTATGGGTAAAGAAATTTCTAATTCGATCGTTGGGGATGATCTCACATGGTCGTTATAGAAATTTCAATAATTTAAAGATAGAAGGATCTGAGATCATTCGTCAACTTCCTGAGAATAATGTCCTCTTTGTCTCAAATCATCAAACTTATTTTGCTGATGTTGCAGCCATGCTTCATGTATTCAATGCTGCATTAAAGGGTAGAGATGACAATATCAAGAATATTGGCTACATCTGGCACCCAAAATTGAATATTTATTATGTAGCTGCAGGAGAAACCATGCGCTCGGGAATTTTACCTAAAATCTTCGCTTATACTGGATCTATTTCAATTGATAGAACGTGGAGAAGCGCGGGTAAAGATGTAAACAGACAAGTGAAAATGTCTGATATCAGTAATATTGGTAAAGCCTTAGATGATGGATGGGTAATTACCTTCCCTCAAGGAACAACCACTCCGTTTAAACCCATTAGAAGAGGTACCGCACATATTATCAAGACTTATAAACCAACTGTAGTTCCTATTGTTATAGACGGTTTTAGACGTTCTTTTGATAAAAAAGGGTTGATGATCAAGAGAAAGAATGTTTTACAGTCTATGGTCATTAAACCACCTATGGAAATCGACTACGAAAATGAAACCATAGACGATATTGTCACAAAGATCGAGTATGCGATTGAGCAACATCCTTCATTCTTAAAGGTGATTTCGGTAGAGGAATACGCCAAACAAGAAGCAGAACTCAATAAGAAAAGAGAGTTCTGGAATTTGTAGTCTCTCGTCATTGTAAACTTACATTATAGTTTTTGTCGATTAAAATAATTATCTTTATCGAAAATTATTATTAATGACAATCACCCAATTAAAATATGTTCTGTCCGTTGCAGAATACAAAAACTTTACTGTTGCAGCAGAGCATAGTTTTGTGACTCAACCTACGTTGAGTATGCAAATTCAAAAGCTAGAAGATGAACTAGATGTTCAGATCTTCAATCGTTCAAAGAAACCAATAGAACTTACAGAGGTTGGCAAAAAAGTTGTAGAGCAGGCCAAGATCATCGTTAACGAATCTAATAGGATCACAGATATTGTTCATCAACATAAAGGATTTGTCGGTGGAGAATTCCGATTAGGGATCATACCTACCATTATGCCCACCCTTCTCCCAATGTTCTTAAACAATTTTACGAATCGATATCCTAAAGTAAAATTGATCATTGAAGAGCTGACGACAGAAGAAATCATTAGAAAGTTAACAGATGGTCATATCGACGCCGGTCTTGCAGCAACTCCGTTAGAGAATGAAGCAATCAAAGAGCGTCCTTTGTATTACGAACCTTTCGTTGGACTAATTCCTCAAGACCATCGATTATTCAAACAGAAGACTATAGAAGCCGAAGAATTGGAAATGGATGACATTCTTCTTTTAGAAGATGGGCATTGCTTTAAAGAGAGTGTAATCAATTTATGCAGAACCTATAAATCCGATAACAAAAAAGGGTTCCAATTAGAGAGTGGAAGTTTTGATACGTTGATCAAACTTTCAAAAGAAGGTTTGGGAATGACACTCCTTCCCTATCTACATACGCTAGATCTTCCTGAATCCGACCAAAAGTATTTGCGTGAATTTAGCTCACCACCTCCTGCTAGAGAAGTGAGTTTGATCTTTCATAAGTCTCAATTGAAAATGCAATTGATAGACGCATTGAAAACTACCATTGATGGTGTAGTTAGAGGTGCTATATCGTTTAATGATGTGAAGATCATTTCACCACTTTCTAAATAAAAAAGGGAAGCTATTAGCTTCGCTTTTTTATTTTATTTGCATTATTATTTGTCAATCTGAACTTGTTTCAGATTCTAAAACGATTTGAAAATCTACTTGTTGAGATTCTGAAACAAGTTCAGAATGACAGACTTTCATAAATAATATTATGCATATAATTTTTGTCTTAGTTCTTTGACCTTTTTATCATCAAGATATTCATCAAAAGTGGCATATCTATCAATAATACCATTTGGTGTTAACTCAATGATCCTGTTCGCTACCGTTTGAGCAAACTCATGATCATGTGTTGTAAACAATACAGTTCCCTTAAAGTTTGTCAAAGAATTATTCAAAGCCTGGATAGATTCAAGATCCAAGTGGTTCGTAGGCTCATCTAAGATTAAGATATTGGCTCTCTTCATCATCATTCTAGACAACATACATCTTACTTTTTCACCTCCCGATAAAACATTGCTCTTTTTCAATGCTTCCTCACCAGAAAAGATCATTTTCCCTAGGAATCCTCTTAAGAACACTTCCTCTCTTTCTTCTTCCGTTTGTGCGTATTGTCGCAACCAATCAACCAAATTCAAACTTCCATCTTGAAAGAACTCAGAATTATCAAGAGGTAAATAGGATTGAGTAGTGGTTACTCCCCAATTAAATTTACCTGAATCTGCTTTTTCATTCTCTGTGATGATCTGATAAAATGCAGTTACCGCCTTAGAGTTTTTAGATATGATGGCTACCTTATCTCCTCTATTTAGATTGATATCCACATCTTTAAACAAAACTTCTTCATCCGTAGCTTTGCTCAATCCTTCTATATTCAAAATTTGGTCTCCTGCTTCCCTCTCCGATTTAAAAATAATTGCCGGGTATCTTCTACTTGAAGGTTTGATCTCATCAACATTCAATTTCTCGATCATTTTCTTTCTACTCGTTGCTTGTTTTGATTTCGCAACGTTTGCAGAGAAACGACGAATAAATTCTTCTAACTCTTTCTTCTTATCCTCAGCCTTCTTATTCTGTTGAGCTCTCTGTTTCGCCGCTAACTGACTCGATTCATACCAGAATGTATAATTTCCGGAGTAATGATTGATTTTTCCAAAATCGATATCAGAAATATGGGTACACACAGCATCTAAGAAGTGACGGTCGTGTGATACAACAATTACAGTATTATCATAATTGGCCAAGAAATTCTCTAACCATCCGATTGTTTCAAAATCAAGGTCGTTGGTAGGCTCATACATTAAAAATACATCTGGATTAACAAAAAGAGCTTGCGCTAATAATACACGTACTTTTTGCTTACCATCCAACTCATTCATCATACTGTAATGAAGATCTTCTTTGATTCCTAAGTTAGATAACATAGCAGCAGCATCAGAATCTGCATTCCAACCATCCATTTCTTCAAATTGAACTTGAAGCTCTCCAATCTTTTCTGCATTTTCATCAGAGTAATCGGCATATAAAGCATCAATATCAGTTTTGATCTTGTAAAGGTCTTTATTACCCATGATCACAGTTTCCAATACAGGATTATCATCAAAAGCATAGTGATCCTGACTTAAAACAGACATTCTTTTTCCAGGTTCAAGATGCACATGACCAGAGGTCGGATCCATTTTTCCTGATAATATTTTTAAGAATGTTGATTTTCCAGCACCATTGGCTCCAATGATACCATAGCAATTCCCTTGAACAAATTTTGTGTTTACTTCATCAAACAAAACTCGTTTTCCAAACTGAACAGATAGATTAGATACTGTTAACATTGACTTTACTGCTTTATAAATTCGCTGCAAAAGTATGAAATTGATTTAGTTTTATCTCATTAAATTGAACTTGATTGATCCAAAGCAAATTGAAATTTTCATTTTTAATTTCTATTCCATATTTTAGGCGAGGTTTTGAGAAAACCAAAGATTAAAACGCTTCTTTTAACAGCCCATTAACAGCATGAGATGCAACAGATATGTATTTTTGTTTGTTGAAATGAGACTGAGATTGAATATGATAGAACGATTAAGGAATCTGATAGCACTTTTTACCTTTGTAGTCTTAGTAGGTTGCGCAGGTAATCCTGAAAAGGACATCACTTATTTTGGTGGGAAAATAATTAACCCCAAGACCAATTATGTGGTGCTATTTGACAATGAAGTTGTTCTTGACACATTTTACTTAAACAAAAGCAATTCTTTTTTAGGAGAAATCAATTCTATGGATGAAGGTTTGTATTACTTCAAACATGGGAATGAACATCAATATATCTATCTAGAACCTCAGGACAGTATTCTTATAAGATTGAATACTTGGGATTTTGATGAGTCTCTAGTATTTAGCGGAAAAGGTGCTGAACGTAATAATCTTCTCATCGATATATTTCTAGAATCTGAAAATGACGATAAGCTATTCTACAAGTTTTACAATTTAGATCCAGAAGATTTTAGAAAGAAAGTAGACTCTTTGGAAGAATTAAGATTAGCTACTTACCAAGATTTTATCCAAAATAATCCTGAAGAATCAGAGGCTTTCAATAATATTTTGAAGATTGCCTTAACCTATCCACTTTATGCCAAAGTAGAAAGCTATCCTATAGCCCATACCGCAATAAGTGAGCATAAGGATCATGAGTCTTTGAATAGATCTTTCTACACACATCGTGATATTGTAAATGTAGAAAATGATTCTATCATGTATTTCTACGCTTACAGAGACTTTATTCTAAGTCATTTATACAACAAGGTAAGTACAGCAGGGCATCACTCAGAATCAGATGAATTCACCGTAAGTCTATTAAGAACCATAGCTAATGAGATGAAGAGTGAAGAAACCCGCAATGCATTCTTACGTCAAACGGTGATCAGTCATTTTCTTAGAAAATCTAGTTGTAATGTAAATAACGAAGCTTTTGATACCTATTTACAATTATCCACAAACGAAAGGGATAAGGCTCAAGTTCAGAAGCTTTGGAATGATTCTAAAGGTATCCACAAGGGTAAAAAGATCAAGAATTTTAGAATAACTGACTATAATAAAACTGACAGATCTATAAAGTCAATTATCAAAGGAAAGAATGCAGTGGTTTATTTCTGGAATCCAGAATACACATCTCATGAATTCATCGCTAGAAGAATATCATTCTTGTCCAAAAAACATCCAAATGTTGAGTTTATTGGTGTTCTCATTGATGGTGATGGAACAAAGAGAATCAAGCAATTAGACATCAAATCACAGTATTACTTAGGCCCTAAAAGTAAAGCCAATACATTCTTGACAAGTAAAATGCCAAGAACTGTTTTGATTGACAAAAAAGGAATGGTAACAAACGGTTACGCTTCCTTGAATTCTAGAAACATCTACGACCAAATTGCAGAGTTAGCTAAAAACTAATTCTATATTCCTAACCCCATCCATTTTAATTACACTACCTTTGCGCGTTTTTTATTGGCATTCAAATCAATAGAACAAAGTCGGATTATAAATTAGGATTTACAGGTGGGCATCTGTGGATCAGCAAAAACACAGTATGTCAACATTTTTAGATTTAGGTTTAAAAGAACCTATTGCAAAGGCTTTAACAGACCTTGGTTACGTAAAACCAACCGTAATTCAGGAAAAAGCCATCCCTCAGATCATCTCTTCTACCGATGATTTAAAAGCATTCGCTCAAACTGGAACCGGTAAGACTGCAGCATTTAGCTTACCTATCCTTGAACTTGCTGATGATAGTAATAAGAACACTCAAGCAATCATTCTATCCCCTACTCGTGAATTAGCCGTTCAAATTGGGAAGAATATTCAAGATTTTGCGAAATACATTCCAAACATGAAGGTTGTTACCGTGTATGGAGGTGCAAATATTGAAGAACAGATCAAAAAATTGAAGCGTGGAGCTCAGATAGTAGTGGGAACGCCAGGAAGAACGGTAGATCTTATCAACAGAAGAGCATTAAAACTTGGTAATGTAGAATGGTTGGTTTTGGATGAAGCCGACGAAATGCTCAACATGGGCTTTAAGGATGAATTAGATAAAGTTCTTGATGCTACACCAGACACTAAGCAAACACTTCTTTTTTCTGCTACTTTCCCTAAAGAAGTTGAAGCTATAGCTAAGAACTATATGATCAAACCTGTAGAGATATCTTCGGGAGAAAAAAATACAGGAACAGATAATGTAAAACATATCTATTATCTTATTTCTGAAAGAACAAGATACCCTGCTTTAAAACGAATCGCTGACATCAATCCAGATATCTATGCGATTATCTTTTGCAGAACACGTCGTGAAACACAAGAGATCGCTACAAAACTAATTGCAGATGGTTATAATGCAGACTCTTTACATGGTGATCTTTCCCAAGCTCAACGTGATACAGTAATGGAAAAATTCCGTCAGAAGAATATTCAAATGTTAGTGGCGACAGATGTTGCTGCAAGAGGATTGGACGTTAATAACCTGACGCATGTGATCAATCATAAACTACCGGATCAAATTGAAAATTATACTCACAGAAGTGGTAGAACCGGAAGGGCTGGAAACCAAGGAATCTCAATTGTTTTGGTAAACAAAAAAGAAAAAAGTAAGATCACTCCTATTGAAAGAAAGATCAAACAAAAGTTTGAACAAGTGATGATCCCTACTGGAGCTGAAGTTTGTCAAAAACAGATTCTTCACCTGATCGATCGTGTAAAGACCATTGAAGTTAACGAAAGTGAGATCGAAGGATTCTTGCCTCAAATCTCTGAAAAGTTAGCTGGTTTAGATAGAGACGAATTGATCAAACGCTTTGTTTCATTAGAATTTAATGCCTTCTTATCTTATTATGAAAATGCACAAGATCTGAACGATCTCAGTAAGGATACGGGTAAAAGTGGTAAAGGATCTTCAGAAAACATGACTAGATTCTTCATCAATCTAGGTCGCAAGGACAAGTTAAATCCTGCTCGATTGATTGGATTGATTAATGATCAGAATATTACTGAAGCTTTAGATATTGGTGCCATAGATATTTTAGATACTTTCTCTTTCTTTGAAGTAGACAAGAAATTTGAGCAAGAAACACTTGCTGCTTTTGAAGCAAATCGTCCAGAATTTTCAGGTCGTAATGTAAACATTGAGATCACGAAAAAGGAAAAGTCCACCGGAGGAAGACGAAATAGAAAGCGTCCTTTTAAAGACAGTTCTAGTCGTGGAGGTCATAGAAAAGGTCAAAGACGAAATAATGATCCGTCAGCGGGATTTGGAAGAAGACGAAAGAAAAGAAGATAAAAACAGGTAGTTATACCTGTTTTTCTGTTAAAAGGTTGAAGTACATTGAGGCAAACTTTTTAACATGTCAACCAAACAACTGATCATCAGTAGTCTACTCATTGTTTTTATCATCTCTGCCTGTAAAGAATCTGAAAAGAAAACTTCGGACACAAAAACTACTACTACCCGAGTAGAATTAAAAAAGGTAGATCCTTGTGATAGTCCGAAAACCGTAAAGGACCTATTGGCCTGTGCTAATAGTGTTGGATCTGTGAAGCTAGATAGTGTTCAAATAAAACTCGGTGCAGACCTTAATGAAGGTTGTGGAACTGCATGGAATCCAAAAGACACGGTTCTAATCATTTCTTATAAAGATTCCGTATCTCTTTGGCGAGTGAATCAAAAAAAGAACACCCCAGGAAATTATATGGGACATTGGTTCACCAATTTTAGTACTAAAGACGCTGGATATACCAAGTCAGAAACCCTTAACAAATTTGCACTTAATCCATGTCCAGATAGTAACGCCTCTTGGTCAAGCTGCGTTTGCCCAACAGGTAAGCAACCTGTGGACTCTGTAATTCAATATGAAGAACATGTAAAACTAGGTCCAAACCAAAAACTTCAATTTGGTGTAGTAGGGAAAAGTCCATTCGGACAAGGTGGTGAAATGCAATGGCATATGACCAGTAAAAGAAAACCTCCTTACAGATTACTCGAACAGATTCGCTGGAAATAATATCAAAATAAAAAAGCTCCGATTAATCGGAGCTTTTCTATTTCTATTTTATGCAAGATTACTCTGCCATAATAGCAGCAGCAATTCTTTTATAGGTCCCATTTTCTAACTTCTCTCTTACTCCTGAGAATGCCGCAATGGTTTCATCGATATCATCTTGATTGTGAGTTGCCGTTGGAATCAAACGTAAAATGATCAATCCCTTTGGAATTACAGGGTACACCACAATAGAGCAGAAAACACCATAATTCTCTCTTAGATCATTTACTAGTGCCATTGCTTCGGGTACATCACCCTTTAAATATACCGGGGTAATACAGGTTTGTGTAGTTCCTAAATCAAAACCAGCATTTCTTAATCCAGACTGAAGTGCATTTGTATTTTCCCACAACTTGTCTTTCAATTCTGGCATGGTTCTGATCATATCTAAACGCTTCAAAGCTCCTTTCACCATTGGCATTGGTAAAGACTTTGCAAACATTTGAGATCGCATATTATATTGTAAATACTGGATCACATCTTTATCTCCTGCCAAGAAAGCACCGATACCAGCCATAGACTTAGCGAAAGTTGCAAAATACACATCAATATCATCTTGAACTCCCTGCTCGTAACCAGTTCCTCTTCCTCCTTCTCCAAGAGTTCCGAATCCATGTGCATCATCCACTAATAAGCGGAAGTTGTATTTTTTCTTAAGGTCAACGATTTCCTTTAATCTTCCTTGCTCACCACGCATACCAAAAACACCTTCAGAGATCGCTAAAATACCTCCACCAGTTTTTTCTGCCATTCTCACGGCACGCTTCATATTCTTTTCAAAGCTTTCGATATCGTTATGCTTGTAAACGAAACGTTTTCCTGGGTGCAATCTTACACCGTCGATTATACAAGCATGAGTATCTACATCGTAAACAATAATATCATTCTTACCTACCAATGCGTCGATAGCCGACATAATTCCTTGGTATCCAAAGTTTAATAAATATGCTTTTTCTTTTCCAACGAACTCAGCACACTCTTGCTCTAATTGCTCGTGATATTTGGTGTGACCCGACATCATTCTGGCACCCATTGGGTATGCCATTCCGTGCTCTGCAGCAGCCTCTCCATCAACTTTTAAAACTTCAGGATGATTAGACAAACCAAGGTAATCATTCACACTCCAAGTAATCACTTTTTTACCGTTGAAGCTCATTCTATTAGAGATCGGCCCCTCTAATTTTGGAAATACATAATATCCTTCTGCCTTATCTGCCCAGTTTCCTAAAGGCCCTTTATCTGCTTTGATTCTATCAAATAAATCTGTCGCCATGTACGATTAAATGTTTTCTTTACAAGTGTGCAAAGTAACTGAATTTTTAGGAGGAAATCAAATAAATAAACCTATTGATTTTCAACAAGTTAAACTATATCGTTTTCGATTTATTACTCGATATAGTTAGTTGGTTTGTTTTGAGGAAGTTGCGGATCAAAGAATCCTTGTTGCTTCATCCAATCGTCGCTGTAGATCTTATTCAAGTAACGAGCACCGGTATCGGGAAATATCAAAACGACCACTGAGTTCTCATCAAAATAACCTTTATCAGCATATTGTTCTGTAGCTTTCAGAACTGCACCACAGGTATAGCCTGGAAATATTCCTTCTTGCTGAATAATCTCTCTCGACTTATAAGCAGCATCTTTGTCGCTTACTTTTTCATAAACATCAACCACAGAGAAATCCGTCGATGTAGGAATCAAATTTTTACCTAATCCTTCAATCTTATAAGGTTTGATCTCTGATTTATCCAATTCGCCGGTTTCGTGGTATTTCTTGATTACAGATCCTACAGCATCTACTCCGAGTATCTTGATGTTCGGGTTTTGTTCTTTTAAATATCTAGCCGATCCTGAGATGGTTCCACCTGTACCACTAGCCACCACTAGATGCGTGACCTTACCCTCTGTTTGTTCCCAGATCTCTGGACCCGTCGATAAATAATGAGCATTAATATTCAACTCATTAAAATACTGATTGATATAAATCGAGTTCGGTGTTTCCTTGTGAATTCTTTTGGCAACTTCATAATAAGATCTTGGATCTTCTGGTGCTACGTTTGCCGGGCAAACATAGACCTCAGCTCCCATGATCTTTAAATTTTCGATCTTGTCAACTGAAGATTTATCGCTGACAGCAAGTTTGCATTTATAGCCTTTTACTAATGCAACCATACAAATAGAAAAACCTGTGTTTCCGGAAGTAGTTTCAACAATGGTAGAGCCAGGTTTTAAAATACCTTTTCTTTCTGCTTCTTCAATAATGTGAAGCGCAATTCTATCTTTTTGAGACTGGCCAGGATTAAACATTTCTAGCTTGGCCAAATAAGTCCCAGGTAAATCTTTGGTGATGTTATTAAGTCGGACCATTGGTGTTTGCCCAACTAATTCCAATAAATTATTATATACCCCCTTGTTTCTATCCATTTGTTCTGAATTCTAAAAGAAACTTAGCCTTGTTTCTCTATATCGACTGCAAAGCTAAAATCTTTTTCCAATTTATCTTCTAAAGCCAATAAAAAGGTGTAATCTCTCGCTGTTTCTTTCAGAGAATCGAACCTTCCTGAAGCTCCTCCATGGCCTGTATCCATATTTGTATGAAGTAACAAAATGTTTTTATCCCTTTTAAAGTCTCTCAATTTTGCAACCCATTTGGCAGGTTCCCAATATTGAACCTGGCTATCAAAATAACCTGAGGTTACAAGCATATGGGGATATTCTTTTCTCTCAACCTGATCGTAAGGCGAATAGGAAAGAATATACTCATAATACTCCTTTATTTTAGGATTTCCCCATTCGTCGAACTCCCCTGTGGTTAGAGGTATACTTTCATCTAACATGGTAGAAACCACGTCTACAAAAGGAACAGCGGCAACAATCCCGTTATAAAGTTCTGGATTCATATTCACAATAGCTCCCATTAACAATCCACCTGCAGATCCACCTAAAGCATATAAATGATCTGATGAGGTGTAATTGTTTTCAATCAAGTATTTAGAACAATCAATGAAGTCATAGAAAGTGTTCTTTTTTTGAAGCATTTTCCCATCTTCATACCAATCTCTACCTAAATACTGACTCCCTCTAATATGCGCTAGTGCGTATACAAAACCTCGATCAAGCAGACTTAATCTAGTTGTAGAGAATGAATCAGAAATTGTATATCCATAAGAACCATATGCGTATTGCAATAAAGGTGTTTCAGGACCTAATTGAGTATTTTTATGATAAACTAAAGAAATAGCTACTTTTTTACCATCTCTGGCCGTTGCCCAAACACGCTCACTTTTATAATTGGTTTTATCAAACTTGCCTCCTAAAACCTCTAATTCTTTTTGAACAAATTTAGATCGATCTGTCATATTAAAATCGATAACCGAACTTGGGGTCGTAAAAGAGCTATATGAATATCTAATCACATCAGTATCAAACTCTGGATTTGCATAAACACCAACAGAATAGGTTTCTTCATCGAATGGTAGATAGTAATCTTCAGTCTTATCCCATCGAATCACTCGAACCTTGTTGAGTCCGTTATTTCTTTCTTCAAGAACAAGGAAGTCTTTAAAGATGGATACATCCTCTAAAAGCGTGTCTGATCTATGTGGGATAACATCTATCCAATTTTCCTTACCTGTTTGGTCTAAAGGGGTTTTCATCAATTTGAAATTAGTTGCCCCATCCTTATTGGTTTGGATATAAAAATGGTCTCCATAGTGTGAAACGCTATATTCTAAGTCTCTCTCTCTTTTCTGAATGATCTTAAATTCATCGGTTGGTTGATCCGTATTGACCACCCTAAATTCATTAGAAACGGTATTGCTAGAGCCGACGACAATATATTTCAATGATTTCGTCTTATACACGAACGTATTGAATGTTTCATCATTTTCATGGAAGACCTCAACATCTTCTGCAGGATCAGTACCTAAAACATGCCTAAATATTTTCTCACTACGCAAAGTTGTAGGGTTCTTTTTGGTATAAAACAAAGTTTTATTGTCGCTTGCCCAAACTGATCCACCCGTTGTATTTTCTATTTTTTCAGGATAAAGTTCACCCGTTTCCAAATTCTTAATCTGAATAGAATATTGTCTTCTACTCACTGTATCGGTTGCAAAGGCCACTAATTTATTGTTCTCACTAACATTGAGTCCGCCCAACTGAAAATACTCATAGCCCTCAGCCTCGATGTTCACATCAAACAAAATTTGCTCATCAGCTTCTAAAGATTCATATTTTCTTGTGTAAATTGGATACTGTTTTCCAGTTTCATAGCGAGTAATATAGTAGTATCTATTTTTGAAATAAGGTACTGATTGATCATCTTCTTTAATCCTACCTTTCATTTCTTCGAAAAGGAAATCCTGAAACTCTTTGGTATCTCCCATTACAGACTCAAAATACTGATTCTCAGAATCCAGATAAGACTCTACCTTAATCGTTTGCTCATCTTTCTCTCCAGCTATCTTGTGCTCATCAGACAAACGCATCCAAAAATAATCGTCTATTCTCTGATGATTGTGAACTTCAAGAGTTGTTGGTTGTTTATCCGCTATTGGTGCTACCGCATCAAGTTTCATGTTCCTGTATTTGGGTGGGTAAAAATAAGACTAAATATTTACCTAGACGGACTCGTTTTTTAATAAATAAGAAGGCCTATTTTAGTGTGATTTATTAGCTTTGTTTTAAATATTTTAAACCACAAGATTATGTTCGGAGATATTTCTGGTATGATGAATAAGCTTCAATAAGCTCAGAAAAAAATTGAGGAAACGAAGAAGCGTTTAGATACTGTTCTAATAGATGAAGAATCGGTAGGAAAGGTGAAGGTGACCGTAACTGCAAATCGCGAAATTAAAAGTATTCAAGTAGATGAATCTCTTTTAAATGACTCTGAAGAATTGGAAGATTATTTGGTTTTAACTCTTAATAAAGCCCTACAAAGAGCCAATCAAATTAATGAGCAAGAAA
The DNA here is from genome assembly GCA_964505885.1 of uncultured Flavobacterium sp. Lineage (GTDB taxonomy): Bacteria > Bacteroidota > Bacteroidia > Flavobacteriales > Flavobacteriaceae > Polaribacter. The sequence goes on along the minus strand of CAZDKB010000002.1, from coordinate 12,805 downwards.
TGGCTGTAGCCGCAAAAGATGGAATGCCTAATATCCCTGGCTTAGATTTATTTAAATAATTTCCTAATAATTATTACATTAGTCAAAAATTAACTAATTAAAAATTATACCATGGATCAAAACCGACCAAGACCGCAGAATTATCTTGTTTTTGCCATTTTGACTACTGTTTTATGTTGTTTACCTGCTGGGATCGTAAGTATTGTTTACGCTTCTAAGGTTAACGGACTTTATGCTGAAGGAAAATATGACGAAGCTGAATCTGCTTCTAAAAGCGCAAAAACTTGGGCTATTGTATCAGCTGCAGTAGCTGCTGTTGGACTTATTCTTTATTTCTTATTCTTCGCTGCAATGTTCGCTGGAGCATCTGGTAGCTTCTAATGAATGAAAAGAAATTATAAAATTTTAATAGGGGTTGCAATTATCTTATTTGCGCCCCTATATTTTTTCTTTAATCCTACCAATTACGATTTCTTTCCGGATTGTCCGTTTTACTCAGTAACAGGCGCTTATTGCCCTGGTTGTGGATCTCAGAGAGCCATCCACGATCTTTTTCACTTAGATTTCTTAGGAGCTCTTAATCATAATGCAATTCTAATTCTGACCTTATTTTTGGGAGGTGGACTCTTCTTATATTCTAGGAAAAAGTTTAATGATCTTCTTTATCATCCTAAATCGCCTTGGATCATTTTTGGAATAATCACCTTATTCTGGATTCTAAGAAACATTGACGTTCACCCTTTACATCACTTAGCTCCATAAAAAAACCCCGACCAATTCGTCAGGGTTCTTATATCTATTCAAACTCTTTCAGAGTTTTGATTATAATGTCTACGCAATCCAGCAATTGCTCTTCTGTCATAACTAACGGCGGAGCAAATCGAATAATATTTCCATGAGTTGGTTTCGCTAATAATCCGTTATCCCTCAATTTCAAGCAAATATTCCATGCGGTATCGCTGTCTTCAGAATCATTGATAACAATTGCATTCAACAACCCTTTACCTCTTACAGAACTTACAATATTGCTATTTCCAATATAACGGTTCAATTCGGATCTAAATAACTTACCTAAAATCTCGGCATTTTCTGCTAGCTTCTCGTCTTTCACTACTTCCAGTGCTGCAATTGCTACAGCAGCAGCAATAGGATTTCCTCCAAAAGTACTTCCGTGATTTCCAGGTCTGATCACATTCATGATCTCATTCGTTGATAAAACCGCAGACACAGGATAAACACCTCCACTCAAAGCTTTTCCAAGAATTAGGATATCTGGTTTTACATCTGGGGTACCTGAACAGTCCTTATTCGCACATGAACAGTTACCACAAGTTGCTAAAAGCCTACCTGTTCTTGCGATTCCAGTTTGAACTTCATCAGCAATAAAAAGAACATTATACTTTTCACATAAAGCTTTTGCCTTAATAAGGTAGTCTTCACTCGGTACATAAACACCAGCTTCTCCTTGAATAGGTTCTACTAAGAAACCAGCAACATTAGGATTGTTCTCTAAAGTTTCTTCTAATTGAGCTAGGTTGTCATATTCAACTTTAATAAAACCATCTGTAAAGGGTCCAAAATGTTCCTTTGCTACAGGGTCATTAGAAAATGATATAATCGTTGTGGTTCTTCCGTGGAAGTTATTATTACAAACGACGATCTGAGCTTTGTTTAAATCGATTCCTTTTACCTCGTAGGCCCACTTTCTGCAAACTTTCAGAGCAGTTTCTACCGCTTCTGCTCCTGAGTTCATTGGAAGCATTTTATCGAAGTTAAAATACTCGGTAGCATACTTCTCATATCTACCTAGCATATCATTATAAAATGCTCTTGAAGTCAAGGTTAGTTTTTGAGCTTGCTCATTTAATGCATTTAAGATCTTAGGGTGACAATGCCCTTGGTTTAATGATGAATATGCAGATAGAAAGTCATAATATTTCTTTCCTTCAACATCCCAAACAAAAACACCTTCTCCTTTGGATAATACTACAGGAAGAGGATGATAGTTCTGTGCACCATACTTGTTTTCTAAAGCCATCGCTTCTTGCGACGAAATGTGTTCTAAAACAGCCATTTTAATCAGTTTTAAAAATTAAAAAATAACCATTCCTGCTCTACCTTTATTCTTTCGAGGGCTCGAAAAAGCAGCGTGGGAGAGAAATCATCCCTGAAGTTGCACAAAATTAGTAAAAATCTTAGAAAGGAGAAAGTTAGATGGTTGAACTAAGAATTCATAGTTTTGCGCAATTATTGTCGTTGAAACTTTCTAACGATGAAATATTCTAACAATATATAAATGCCAAGAAGACCAAGAAATAGATTTGTAAACAGAGGTCAAATTTTAGAATTAAGAATAGAGGACTATGCCTTTGGTGGAAAAGGAATTGGACGAATTCGATCTGAAGAGGGTGAATTTGTAGTTTTTGTGCCGAATACACTTCCAGGTCAATTCGTTAAAGCTCAAGTAAAAAAATCAAGTAAAAAGTATGCAGAGTGCAAACTGATTGATGTTATAGAACCCTCTGAAGATGAGGTTTCTGTTCCTTATCAAGATATTCCAGGAGCCCCGTACATTCAACTTCCGATAGAATTGCAGCATAAGTATAAGAAGGAAAGTACCTTATCTCTTTTCGAAAGGATTGGAAAAGTTTCTAATATCACAGAGGTCTTTGATGAATTCGTGAGCTCCCCTAACCTATTTCATTATAGAAATAAAATGGAATATGGGTTTTCTGCGATTGGCTACGATCGAGAGAAAAAAACGGATGTCGATGAATTTACACTGGGATTTAAGCGACGTGGAGTCTGGTGGATGGGAGATAATCTTGAAAAAGATTCTGGATTATTTGACAAGCAAGTTGAAGACAATATAAAAGTCATTCGAAAGTATTGTGAAGACACTGGATTACCTCCTTGGCACGGACCAAAAAGAGAGGGGTTTTTTAGATATTTCGTTGTGAGGAAATCATATAAGACGGATAAACTATTATTTAACCTGGTGACGACCTCCTCAGGTTTAGACAGTTTTAGTCTTGACAAATTCTCAGGCCTTTTACAAGATCTATTCAAAGAGCGATTTGCTGGTTTATTGCATACTATCAACGATGAAACAGGCGACAGAACCATTGCCACGAGCGGAAGCATTAACTTAGTATCTGGTGAAGACAAAATTATTGAAGAACTGCTAGGATTGAACTTCGAGATCAGCATGAAGAGCTTCTTTCAAACAAATCCTAAATCGGCAGAAAAGTTATATTCTAAAGTGATTGATTACGCTTTAGAAGATAGAAAAGCTATTGACAATACAGTTGTTATGGACCTATTCTGTGGTACTGGGACTATCGGACAGATCTTAGCCTCTAAAAGTGAGAATGCAAAAATTGTAGGGGTTGATATTGTAGCTTCTGCCATTGAAGATGCAAAAGAAAATGCGAAAAGAAATAATATTGATGGTCTAGAGTTCTACGCTGCTGATGTGGGTAAATTTTTACAACAACATCCTCAATATAAAGGAAAGATTAGGACCCTTATTTTAGATCCTGCACGAGCTGGAATTGCTCCTAAGACATTGAAAAAGATTATGAATCTCGATGCAGACCGTATGGTGTATGTATCATGTAATCCAGCCACTCAAGCCAGAGATACTGAAGAGTTAATTAAGAATGGATACCAACTCAAAAAGCTCAGTTTAGTGGACCAGTTTCCGCATACCTCACATATTGAGACAGTAGTACTTTTTGAAAAATTATAACATTTTCTGCAATTTGTTTGACTCAAATTAGTTGTAGATTTGAATGAACAACTCAACAGATAAACGAATAAACACATCAACAAAAATCTAAATGAAAAAATTGACGGAAATAGAAATTGAGAAGAGATTAGAAAACTTTCCAGATTGGGATTATTTTGATGATGCTCTTCATACAGAATTTGAGTTCGATAATTTTAAGGATTGTATGAGTGCAATGACCCGCATTGCCTTTGAATGTGAAACCTTAAATCATCATCCTGAGTGGAAGAACGTCTATAATATGTTGTACATCACGCTGAGCACTCATGATGCTGATGGAGTTACTGAACTGGATTTCAAACTAATAGAAGCTATTGAAAAAATTGTGGAAGTTGAGGAATAAATCCTAACTTTCGGCATTCGAAAATGAAGAAAATCGCATTCCTTTTAGTATCCATTATTCTTTTAGCAACAAGCTGTGAAAAAGATGATTTCTGTATTGATGAAATTACGCCAAATTTAGTCTTGCGTTTTTATGATGCAGATAATCCAACTAGCGTACTTTCTGCTACAGATGTGACCATATGGCCGGAAGGACTGGATAGTATTGCAGTAAATGAGAATTTGGATTCTATTGCAATTCCGTTAGATGTAAATAATCCACAAACCATCTATAATTTTCAAACAGGAACGAATATTGATCAAATTACCATCGATTACACGGTGAATGAAATATTTGTGACTCGCTCTTGTGGATTCAAAGCAAATTTCTCGGATCTGAATGCGACACCAGAAACGAGTACTTGGATACAATCTATTGACGTAATATCTACAACTATTGAAGACGAATCAGCTGCACATATTCAAATTTTTCATTAGTCTTTTCTTTACTTTTTGTTTGGTTGACGGATTTGCTCAAGACACCGAATCAAAGGAAGAAATAGAACAAGATACCATTGTTTATAAAACGAATTATGGCCTTAGGGTTGGACTGGATATCTCAAAACCAGCTCGAGGTTTTATTCAGGATTTTTATAGCGGCTTCGAACTTGTTGCAGATTATCGACTTTCAAAAAAGTGGTATTTGGCGACCGAATTTGGAACAGAGGAACAAACCACAAATGAAGATTACACCAACTCTACATCAAAAGGTCAGTATATCCGATTAGGAATGAATTATAATTCCTACAATAATTGGTTGGACATGAACAATGAGGTTTATCTCGGTTTTAGATATGGTTTCTCCCTTTTTGAACAAACCTTAAATAGTTACCAGATCAATTCTGGAAATACCATATTTCCAACAGAAACGATTACCACACCTATTACTGAAGATGGTTTAACGGCGCACTGGTTTGAGCTTATGATCGGTATTAAAGCGGAGATCTATGATAACGTATTTATCGGTATTAGTGGTTCCTATAAGTTGATGATGAGCATTGATGATCCAACAAATTTTAAGACTCATTTTGCCCCAGGTTTTAATCGCGTTTATTTAAGCAATACTGGTTTTGGATTCAATTATACCATCTCCTATTTGATTCCATTTAACAAAAAATAGGCGTCTCAGTTCTTATTGAATTTTTAAAAATATTAAGGAATTCTCTTAATAACACATCTCTAATCATTTAGCTTTCATATTTGGGTTCATATTATTTTGAAATCCTCAAAAATCCAGTATCCATAAAGGTTATAAGGCTTTTTTTACTAATTTTATCTCAAACAAACTAAAACTTAAACGATGAACAAGATCCCTAGCGTTAATTTAAAAGACTTCCTTTCAGGAGATGATGAACGAAAACAAAAGTTCATTTCTGAAATTGGAAGTGCCTATGAGAACATAGGATTTGTAGCACTCAAAGGACACTTTTTAGATGATTCTTTAATAGAAGAATTATATGCTGAAATTAAGAACTTCTTTGACCTTCCTGTTGATGTAAAAAGAAAATATGAGATTCCTGGAATAGGCGGACAAAGAGGATATGTGTCTTTTGGAAAAGAGAGTGCAAAGGGCAAGAAAGAAGGTGATTTGAAAGAATTCTGGCACTTCGGACAATATGTCGAAAATAATCCAAAATTAGAAGCTGAATATCCAGCAAATGTTGAAGTTGAAGAATTACCAAATTTCAATGAGGTGGGTAAAAGAACTTACAGAATGCTAGAAAAGACTGCCATGTATGTTCTTCGTTCCTTGGCATTGCACTTAGGATTAGAGGAAACTTACTTTGACGAGTATATCAAAAACGGGAATAGTATCTTAAGACCTATTCACTATCCTCCTATTACAGAGGAGCCAAAGAATGCGGTTCGCGCTGCTGCTCATGGTGATATCAATTTGATCACTTTATTAATGGGGGCGCATGGTAAAGGACTGCAAGTACAAAATCATGAAGGTCAATGGATCGATGCTATTGCAGAACCAGATGAGTTAATGATTAATGTAGGTGATATGCTTTCTAGACACAGCAACAACAAACTAAAATCCACAATACATCGCGTTACTAATCCTCCAAAGGAGTTATGGGGGACTTCAAGGTATTCAATACCATTTTTCATGCACCCAATTAGTGACATGAGTTTGAATGTTCTTGAACAGTGTATCGATGATGAAAATCCAAAACAATTTGAAGACATCACCGCAGGTGAATTCTTGAATGAAAGACTAAGAGAATTAGGTCTTACTAAATAGTTCTGATAAATGGATTTACAGGATCAACTAAAGAATTTATTTCCAGATCATCAATTTAAGGAAGAAGCACCTAAGGAAGAATCCAATGTTTGGCTTCAAGATGAACCATTGCTATGTAAATATGAAAAAAGAAAAGGAAAACCCATTACCATCATCGATGGATATAATGGTGCTACCGAAGATTTTAAAATTTTGGCAAAAGAAATAAAGACAAAGTTAGGAGTTGGAGGTAGTTTTAAAAACGACACAATCATCATTCAAGGTGATTACAGAAATCAGATCATGGAGATGCTGAAGGAAAAAGGTTTTTCTGTTAAACGTGTTGGAGGATAAATGTTAAAACTAACTGTAGATAAAATAACTAGAAACCAACCAACGTTCCAAACTTATGAATCCCTCAATTTTACACATCACAAATGGTGACAGTACTACCGCTTACTTAAAATCTCTCGGTTTTAAGGGCGACTTCATTACTTGGAGAGAAATGCTTTGTGAAGGCAGAACTTCTATCGATGTAGGAAGTGAATCTTTCTGGAAAACTCGATTCGAATTTTTAAAATCTTCATATAAGGTCACTAAAAAGAGCTTTATAGATCTCACACTTAAAGAATACAGAAGTCTTTGTCAAACCAAAGGTCAGAAAGAGATCGTATTATGGTTTGAATATGACCTATTTTGTCAGATCAACCTTATTGCTCTGGTGAGCTGGCTTAAGAGATATAGAAAAGGTGAAAAAGTAACTTTGGTTTGCAGTGGAGATGTTGAAGGATTTGATAAAAAATTAGGTTTATGTGAACTAAATAATGAGGAAATTCAACAACATTTTGACAATCGTGTAGAGCTTTCTATCGATGATATTGAATATGCAGATTATGTCTGGCAATTGTACTGCTCTGATAGTCCGTTGAGATTAGATACAGTAAAACAATTCAATCCAGCCCATAAATTCCTTTATCTTGATGATGCTTTAGATCTTCATTTAAAAAGGTTTCCTTCTGTAGAAAATGGACTAAACTATGTAGAAAACTATATTCTAAAGATAGCACAAGAAACTGAGCCTAAGTCCAAACATCAGCTTGTTGGTAATTTGTTACGCAATCAAGAAGACCTAGGTTTTGGTGATCTACAGTACTCTCAAAAATTGGATAAAATGAAAGGTTTGTTCACTTCGTTTCATCCAGTAAAGTTGAGTAGAAAAGGGAAAAAAGTAGTTCAAAACCAATTGAATTTCTACCAAAGTTTAAGAACAGATAACGCCTATTTAGGAGGTGTTAAGAAGTATTCTTATTTGTATCATAATGCCACAGATAAGATGTTAAAAATCACGTCTTAATCAATGAATATTAAAGAATCAGAGCTCATCTTAAATCCAGATGGTAGTGTATATCATTTGAATTTAAAACCTGAGAATATTGCCAATGATATCATACTTGTTGGGGATCAATATCGTGTAGATCGAATAACCAAGTATTTTGACAAGATTGAATTCACTACTCAAAAGCGTGAATTTAAAACGACCACTGGTTTTTTCAAAGGAAAGAGATTAACAGTGCTTTCAACGGGTATTGGGCCTGATAATATTGATATCGTTCTAAATGAGTTGGATGCTTTGGTGAATATCGACTTAGAAACTCGATTGCCAAAAGAAGAACTTACTTCATTAAACCTTGTTAGAGTAGGAACATCGGGTTCCCTTCAAGAAGACATTCCTGTTGATAATTTTGTATTAAGCACTCATGGCTTAGATGTCAATGGAATGCTCCACTCTTATGATGTGTCTTCAATAGAGAATAAAGAAATTGAAGAGGCCTTCGTTGCTCATACTCACTGGAGCCCTAAAAAATCGTATCCAATGGTAATTCCAAATAGTTCTGAACTAGAGGATAAAATGTCTTCAGATCAGATTTTTAAAGGAATGACAATTACTGCAGGTGGTTTTTATGGACCGCAAGGAAGGATCTTGCGTCTGCCTCTTCAAGATCCAGAACTCAATAATAAAATTGATTCATTTAATTTCAAAGGAATTAGAGTTACTAATTTGGAAATGGAGACTTCGGCAATTTATGGTTTGTCTAAGCTTCTGGGTCATCATGCATGCTCGTTAAATGCAATTATTGCCAATAGAGCGGTAGGAGAATTTAGTCAAAACCCAGGTGAAGTCGTTGAGAATTTAATTGTTTATACACTTGATAAAATCACAGCATCTTAGCGACTTATTACAGAACAACCCTGATCTTCTATGATTACTATTAATGTTGGTGGCGTTCCAGAGCACTTTAATTACCCGTGGTATTTGGCTCTAAAAAAAAGATCATTTCATAAAAAGGGAATCAACCTTCGTTGGAAAGATTTTCCAGGGGGTACAGGTGATATGTGCAAAGCTCTTAGATCTGGTGAGGTAGATATGGCATTGGTACTTACTGAAGGAATCATTAAGGATATCATTGATGGAAATCCCTCCAAAATACTTCAAACCTATGTAGAAACCCCTTTAATTTGGGGAATCCATGTGAATGCTAATTCAGATTTTGCTTCCATTTCAGACCTTGAAAATAAAAGAATCGCGATCAGTAGAATTGGTTCTGGATCTCATCTAATGGCTATAGTGAATGCCATGAATCACGGCTGGGATATTGATTCTTTGGATTTTGTGATCGTTAAAAATTTAGAAGGTGGTATTCGAGCAATTTCAAATAATGAAGCCGATTATTTTATGTGGGAGCATTTCACTACAAAACCATTTGTAGATCAGGGAATATTTAGAAGAATTGGCGACTGCCCTACTCCATGGCCTTGTTTTATGATTGCGGCAAGTGACAAAGCATTAATGGAATATCCTGAAGAAATTAGATCAGTTTTAGAAATCATTAATAAAGAGAACCGGTTTTTCAAAGACATTAAGGACATCGAGAGTATACTTGCAAAGCGTTATGATCAGCAAAAAGAAGATATTCAAAAATGGTTGTCCATCACCGAATGGAACCCCGGAAACCCTATATCTGAAGAATTAATTTCAGATGTACAAAATAAACTCATACAATTCAACGTTATCAAAACGAAGAAAAATGAAAACGAGTTTATAAAAAATATGTACTTTTAGTGCATTAATGTAGAAATCATGAAAAGAATCGTATTTATTGCAATTTGCGTTTTAGGCCTGTTGAGTTTTTCATCTTGTAGAAGTACGTCAGATCCATGTGGTTTGGCAGAAAACACAACTTTCCAAACAAAACAATTACAGATGTCGGCTAAGTCTACTGCAACTAATTTATCTGATCTAGTTTAGACACCTGTTCTTTTTTCAAATTCAATAAATCCGCTTTTTAGCGGATTTTTTGTTGCATGATGTTATCTTAACCTTTATTGAACTTTCCTATAAAGATTTCATCATCAATACTTCATCTAGAATTTACCTTTTCCATACGTTTCAAAGTTAGATTTGAAAAACCAATCTATTTAAGCAATCCACAAACTAGGCTTACATAGCATTCCGAAATTTTCCTTATTTAAAGTAAAAAGCTTTAAACAAAAACTTCACCCTCTAATCTTAACGAATCATGAAAAAGTTTAAAAAACGCAAATTAGAAATTGCAGTAATTTCTGATGTTCACTTAGGTACATTTGGATGTCGCGCACAAGAACTTCTAAATTATTTAAAAACTATTAATCCTAAGGTATTGATCTTGAACGGAGATATTATCGATATCTGGCAATTCAATAAACGATATTTCCCAAAAACTCATATGAAAGTGATCAAGTATATTACTTCTCTCCTATCTAATGGAACCAAGGTATATTATATCACAGGAAACCACGATGAAATGCTAAGAAAGTTCAAAGGATTCAGATTAGGTTCCTTTGAAATCGTTAATAAACTGATCCTAGACTTAGATGGCAAAAAGGCTTGGTTATTCCATGGAGATGTATTTGATGTAACCATGCAGCATTCAAAATGGCTTGCAAAGCTCGGCGGAGTTGGTTATGATATTCTCATCATGATCAATACAATGGTAAATTGGTTCTCAAAACTTTTTGGATTTGGAAGATTGTCTCTTTCTAAAAAGGTTAAAAATAGTGTAAAAGGTGCTGTAAAGTTCATTAATAATTTTGAACAAACGGCAGCTGATATTGCTATTGACAATAATTACGACTATGTCATTTGTGGGCATATTCATCAACCTGAAATGAGAATTGTTACAAATAAAAATGAACAGCAAGTATTGTATTTAAATTCTGGAGATTGGATCGAAAATCTTACCGCTTTAGAATACAAAAACAAAAAATGGTCTATCTACAGCTATGAACAAGATGATATTGCTCAAAACTTACATCTCAACTATGATTTGAAAGATCCAGAAATGATCAAAGCTGAAAGTAAGAATAAGGAGTTATTCAATGATCTTTTAAAAGAATTTGATATTTCTCGAATCTCAAAATAATAGTTATGAAAATATTATATGCGATTCAAGGAACTGGTAATGGTCATATTAGCAGAGCTCGAGACATTATTCCTATTCTTAAATTAAAAGGAGAAGTAGACATTCTGATTAGCGGTGATACGAAACAATTAGAAATTCCGTTTGAGGTTAAATACAGACCTCATGGACTTGGATTTACCTTTGGTAAAAAAGGAGGAATCGACTTGTGGAATACATATAAAAAGATTGATTCTAAAAAGGTTCTCAAAGAAATAAGATCAATTCCAGTAGAAGGTTATGACATTATAATTAATGATTTTGAACCTATCTCAGCATGGGCTGGTAGATTAAAAAATGTACCTGTCATTGCCTTGAGTCATCAAGCTGCAGTTCTTCATAGAAGTTCACCAAAAGCAAAAAAATTCGGTTTGTTCGAAAGATGGATTCTTAAATGGTATGCTCCTGCCAAATATCATTATGGATTTCACTTCAAATCATATAATGAGAATATATTCACCCCTGTAATTCGAGATGCTATTAGAAGATTGGAACCTAATAATAAAGGGCATTATACAGTTTATCTTCCAGCCTATAGTGATAAGAAAATAATCAAGATTTTATCTCAATTCAAAAATGTGAAATGGCATGTTTTTTCAAAACATTCCAAAGAATCTTATGTTGCCAATAACATTCTTATTTCTCCGGTACATAATGAAAGATTTATTGAGAGTTTAGTTTCTTGTAAAGGAGTCTTATGTGGTGCCGGATTTGAAGCTCCAGCTGAGGCTCTATATTTAAGAAAAAAGATTTTAGTGATTCCTATGAAAAATCAATTTGAGCAAAAATGTAATGCAGAAGCTTTAAAAGAAATGGGAGTTTTAATCATTAAAAAACTCAGTATAAAATATACACAAGCAATAAAGAATTGGTTAGAGAACGATACTATTATCGAAGTAGAGTATCCTAATAAAACAGCAGACATCATAAATATGATTTTCGAGCAACATGCCTATAACAGGGTTCCTATTGAAGTAAATTATCCTAAAATTCAAGGAAAGAAACTACCAATCAATCGTTGATTGATTAATTTGCCCAAGTAATTTATTGGTTTTAGAGAAGTGCTTGTTTCCAAACCAATATCCTCTATTGGCACTTAAAGGCGAAGGATGACCAGAAGTTAGAACATGATGTTTACTTTTGTTGATCTTCGCTCCTTTCTTTTTGGCATAACCTCCCCAAAGTAAAAAGATGACTCCTTCTCTCTTTTCTGATATTTCATGAATTACAGCATCAGTAAACTGTTCCCAACCTTTACGTTGATGGCTTCCCGCTTCATGCGCTCTTACTGTAAGAGTTGCATTCAATAATAACACACCTTGGTCTGCCCATTTTGAGAGATCACCAGAATTTGGATAAGGCATTCCTAAGTCGGTTTCAATTTCTTTAAAAATATTGATCAAAGACGGTGGATGAGAAATTCCGTCATGTACAGAAAAACAGAGTCCGTTTGCCTGCCCTGGCCCGTGATAAGGGTCTTGACCTATGATGACCACCTTTGTGTTTTCAAATGGACAATGATTAAAAGCCGAGAAAATATCTTTTCCCTTCGGATAACAAGTGTGGTTGGCGTATTCCTCCTTTACAAACTGAATCAAATTTTGAAAGTATTCTTTTTCAAATTCTGGTTGTAATATATTTTTCCAGCTTTGCTCAATTTTTACATCCATTCTTCTGTATTTTTGCAAACTTAACGAATGCCTTGAATTAATGCATATTTCTGAGAAGGTTTTACAGGATCTAGAATTTCACACCGTTCTGCAACAGGTGTCAGAGTTCTGTATCTCAGAATTAGGAAAGTCGAAGGTACTTGAACTCTCCCCTATTGAAAACAGGAAGTTGCTATTACAAGAGTTAGATCTGACCAATGAATATCTCTCTTCTTTTGTAAGCGACAATAGAATTCCAAAT
>CAZDKB010000001.1:74230-111781 GCA_964505885.1 uncultured Flavobacterium sp. | reverse complement strand
TATCTTGAATTGATTTGATATAACCCAATCCACGAACCAAGTATTCTGCTTGATTTATCTCTAAAGTTTGCGCACCAATATCTTTATTGCTTTGCTTGACTGCTTTTACCACATGATGCAACCCAATATTGTACTGTCGCATCAACTCGGGATTGATATCTATCTGATATTCCTGAACATACCCTCCAATAGAGGCAACTTCAGAAACACCACTGGCAGAAGAAAGGGCATACTTTACATAGTAATCTTGAATACTACGTAATTCATGTAAATCCCAACCTCCGGTTACATTTCCTTCTTGGTCTCTTCCTTCTAAGGTGTACCAAAAGATTTGCCCTAGTCCTGTAGCATCTGGGCCCAAGGTTGGACTCACACCTTCTGGTAATAAGTTGCTTGGCAACGAGTTTAATTTTTCTAAAATTCGACTTCGACTCCAGTAAAACTCAACATCTTCTTCAAAAATGATGTAGATACTAGAAAAACCAAACATCGATGAACTGCGGATGGTTTTAACTCCTGGAATACCCAAGAGCGATGTCGTGAGTGGGTAGGTAATCTGATCTTCTATATCTTGTGGTGATCGACCGTCCCATTTAGTGAAAACAATTTGTTGATTTTCTCCAATATCAGGAATGGCATCCACTGCAACTGGATGATTCGGCAAGAATCCTGTTTCCCAATTAAAGGGAGCATTGACTGTTCCCCAACCTAAAAAGAGGAGAAGTAATAGAGCAGATACAAGTTTGTTTTCGATTAAAAATTTGATGCTTTTATTCAGCATAGTATTGATAATTAAATAGTTTGACATTTGGTATTCGTATAAATACCAGATACAACAAATCACCCCAAAGAAAGTCTTTTGGTGATTTAACTATTTAAAAATCAAATTAAGTAAGTCTCGTCTAGCTTGAATATCTGCCTGACGATAAAGGGTGGAGGATAATCGAAAAAGTTGTTTTTTCTATCCTCAATAGGTTGAAATAACTCAATGTAAGAATGGACAAAAGCGATTACAAAAACCTGTTGATCTAAATTCAGATCCGCAACAGGTAATTTTAATTCATCTTGTCCTTCGACATGTATTTCTTTGTCGTCACAGCATCCTTTCTTTTTCATAGTGCTCTCGTTGCCCATTTCCATGCCACAACTATGAGCCTTTTGAAAAATTGCTGTATCAACCAATTCGCCTTGACAATAATGCATACTAACAGTGAATGACATAGTCGATAATAAGACAACTATTGCCATTAAGAATGCAGATATTTTACGAATTGCTTTTTTCATTTAAGCAACAAAGTTATGAATTTAAAATAATTCAGTTTTTCATTAACAAATTTTTAATTCTTTTTGATCTGAAGGAGAGAAAGTATTCTTCGCTTCAATGCACCACGTCGTTGACCATTTGTACCCTAGAATTAACGGCAACTTGGCAGCCTAGCAAAGGCTACCCTTCCCAACCATCACGCTACGGAGAATATATACGTAAAGGAAGGTTAGATTTAAATCTTACCCAAAAGGAGTTAGCCTTAATCCTAGAAGTATATGAATCCACCATTGATAAATGGGAGCGACAAGGGATGATACCACAAGAACATAATCGAATAAAAATTAAAGAGTTTTTGGGTTTTGACCCAATGAAAGAAATACTAATACACTAAAAAAAGAAAAATTATGAATGCATTAAAGAACAGAGTACAGTTGATTGGAAATTTAGGAAATGAACCAGAGATTATAGTTATGGAAAGTGGCAGAAAGCTTGCTAAATTTTCATTAGCAACAAATGAAACATATAAGAACTCTAATGATGAGAAGATGACCGAAACTCAATGGCATAATATTATCGCATGGAACAAGACGGCTGAGATTATAGAGAAATATGTTCACAAAGGACATGAAATTATGATTGAAGGAAAACTAACATCAAGAAGCTATGAAACAAAAGAAGGTGAAAAGAAATACATCACAGAGGTTGTGTGTAATGAATTGTTAATGTTGGGGAATAAGTAGTGGGAGAGATTTGCAGTGAAAGAAAACCCTGACGATTTCCGTCAGGGTTTTTTACTTGGGTAAATCTCTTGTAGAATTTCTTTTTATCAATTCAGTCTCTAATTCAATGATTTTTGGAGGATAGTATTTTTCTTTCTTTTTTGATTTTAATTCTTTAAAAAGTTGTTTAAACGCAGTTTTTCCAATTTTATACCCTGGCTGATTTATTGTTGTAAGTGATGGGGTAATTGCAGAAGACATAAACCAGTTGCTAAAACCAACAACAGATATTTGATCAGGAACCTTAATACCTAATTCATTAAAAACTGAGATGGCCCCAATGGCAACTAGGTCAGGATTTGTAAAAAGACCGTCGACATCTTGATGTTCTGAAATTAACTTCCTTGCAAAAAATCGCCCCTCTTCATAGCTCAAGTTTTCACATATATAAACTAAAGAAGGATCATAATTGATTCCATGATCTTCCAATGCCTTTTTATATCCCAAGAACCTGTCTATTGAGTTTTGAGGAAGCAAAGGACCTCTAAAGTGAGCAATGCGTTTACAACCAGTATCTATGAGGTGTTTTGTGGCGGTATAAGCTGCTTTTCTATCATCTATTATAATTTTTGAGCAGTTCACAATTTTTGCAATCTTATCGAACATTACCAAAGGGATGTTTCTTTCTATTACACTATTTATATGAGAAAAATCAACAGTAGAATTAGCTAATGAAATTAAGATTCCATCTACTCTTTTATCAAGCAAAAGATTAATTTGCTTTTTCTCCATCTCTTGAGATTCGTTAGATTGAAGAATGATGACTAAATATCCTTTTTTTTCAGCTTGACTGACAATACCCTTAATAACACTTGAAAAAAAGTGGTGCACTATTTCGGGGATAATAATTCCAATTGTTTTCGACTCTTTGGTTCTTAAGTTTACTGCGAATGTATTTGGTCTGTAATTTAATGTTTCGGCCAAATCAAAAACAAGTGCCTTTGTTTTTTTACTTACATCAGGATAATCCTTTAAAGCTTTTGAAACAGTTGTGACAGATATTCCTAAAGTCTCAGCAATTTGTTTTAAAGTAACGGGTTTCATTAAAAAGAGATATTTTTAAGCTTTAAAAATTTGATATCAAGGGAGGTAAATATAGTAAAAAAAGAAATCGAAAACGTTTTAGGTAAAATCGAAAACGTTTTCGATTTTAATTATTAATAAAAAAAGACAGATCAATTATAGATTTAGCAAACGATAAGTACAAAAATTCACAAATTCACAAGTCAAAATGAAAAAATTTACACACTTTATTAAAATATCTGCTTTGATGCTATTTATGATAGTATCCTCAGTAGCATTCGCACAGTCGACCATTTCAGGTTCTGTAAAAGACCAAACGGGTGAGACACTTCCTGGAGTAAATATCTTATTAAAGGGAACTACTCAAGGTGCTGTCTCTGATTTTGATGGAAACTACAAAATATCAAATGTAGCGGACGGGACTTATAAATTGGTTGCTTCCTATATTGGTTTTGACTCATTTTCAAAAGAAGTTATAGTTGATGGGAGTAACATTACTTTAAACATAGTTCTAGTTGAAAATGCAGAATCTTTAGATGAAATTATTATTACAGGAGTTACTAATCCAAAGTCTAAAATTGAGTCTAGTGTTTCTGTTACCACCATGAGACCAGAGACAATTAAGCAATCTGCACCAAGAACAACAGCAGAGATTTTCAGAACTATTCCAGGGATTCGTTCAGAGTCATCAGGAGGAGAAGGAAATTCAAATATAGCAGTAAGAGGGGTTCCAATTTCTTCTGGAGGATCTAAATATGTTCAATTACAAGAAGATGGATTGCCAGTTCTTTTATTTGGAGATATGTCATTTGCTACGGCTGATATCTTTACGAGATTTGATTCAAACATTGCAAAAATTGAAGCAATTAGAGGAGGCTCAGCATCTACATTATCTACAAACTCTCCTGGTGCAATAATCAACTTAATAAGTAAAACAGGAAAAACTGAAGGAGGGTCTTTAGGATCTACTTTTGGGTTGGATTTCAATTCTTTTAGAACAGATTTCGAATATGGGTCACCTATAGGAGAAAATCTTTATTTCCATATTGGAGGTTTTTATAGAGCAGGAGAAGGAATAAGAGATGTTGGTTTTACAGCAAATAACGGAGGCCAATTGAAATTTAACCTAACCAAAGAATTTGACAAAGGTTATGTAAGGGTATATGGAAAATACTTAAATGATAGAGCCATTGCTTATCTGCCAATGCCAATTCAAGTGACAGGAACAAATGATGATCCAACATGGACAAGTATCCCAGGATTTGATGTAACAGATGGTTCAAATCACACTCCTTTTTTATCACAAAATGTAGGTTTAGGTCCTGATGGGCAGTTAAGAAGGTCAAGCGTTGCTGACGGTATGCGCCCTGAATCTGTGTCTTTAGGGCTAGAAGCTTCTTTTGAATTAACAGACGGCTGGAAAATAAAGAACAACGGACGTTTTTCAAGTAATAAAGGAAGGTTTGTATCACCATTCCCATCTCAAGTTGCTTCAGCAACAGATATTTTATCAAGCGATGCTAACTGGGGATCATTGACTTATGCTAATGATGGAATAGCAGTTCCAGGAAATGCACTGGTTACAAGAATTCATATGTTTGATACAGAACTTAATAACTTTAATAATTTTATGAATGATTTTAAATTGACGAAGTCATTTGATAAGGTAAACTTGACTTTAGGATATTTTAAATCGTTACAAAATGTATCGATGTCTTGGTTGTGGAATTCTTACTTACAAGAATCAGTTGGGAAGAATGCCAGGTTAATTAACGTTCAAGATAATACAGGAGGTTCACTAAGTGAAAATGGACTGTATGCTTATGGTGTACCTTTCTGGGGGAATTGTTGTACAAGAAATTATGATACTCAATATAATATTTCAGCTCCTTATGCAAATTTATCAATTGAAGCTTCTGAAAACTTTAATATTGATGCAAGCATTCGTTATGATAAAGGTAAAGTAGATGGTTCTTTTGCAGGAACAGTTCAAACAATCTTTGATATTAATAACGATGGAACGATTTCTGCGCCCGAGCAAAGCGTATCAGCGGTAGACAATGCAAATGTTACTACAGTTGATTATGATTACGACTATGTATCCTATTCATTAGGATTTAATTACAAAATAGAAGATAGACAAGCTGTCTTTGCAAGATTTAGCAAAGGTGCTGCTGCAAAAGCTGATAGAATACTATTTTCCGGCTTAGATTATTTAGATGGAGATAGAATTAATGCGTTGGATTTTATAAGTCAAGGAGAATTGGGGTATAAAAGAGGTTTTGAAAAAGGAACCCTTTATGCAACGTTATTTTATGCGAAAACTTCAGAAGAAGGTGGGTTTGAAGCAACGTCAAATAGTATTATAGAAAATGACTATAAATCTATTGGTGTAGAAGTAGAAGGGACGTACAGTCTTAAAAACTTTAATCTACGAGGAGGAATAACTTACACAAATGCAAAGATAGATTCAGGTACTAATGATGGGAATACACCCAGAAGACAGCCAGATTTTATGTATAACTTAATACCAACCTATACTTTCGGCAGTAATTTGCAAAATAGTATCGGGTTAAGCTTCATTGGTCAGTCCAAAGCATACGCACAAGATTCAAACGAATTAATTATGCCTGGATTCGTTATTGTGAACAGTAATTTTGGTATTGGAATTACTAAGAATTTTGCAGCCAATCTCTCAATAAATAATTTATTCGACTCATTAGGAATAACAGAATCTGAAGAAGGAAGCATAACTTCAGGTCAAGTAAATTATATAAGAGCGAGACCAGTGCCAGGAAGATCAATTTCACTAGGCCTTAACTATCGCTTTTAAATACATCAGAAGTTTGTCATATATATTTGTTTGATTATTAAATGCAGAAAAGGGCTCTTTGCTAAAACTAACAAGAGCTCTTTTCTTACATTAAAGTTTTACCTTTCATTATTCAAGTTTACGGACCAAAAAGCAAAAAAAGATGCTTAAAAAACCAAGATTAAGTTTCTGGCAAATATTAAATATGAATGTTGGATTCTTTGGAATCCAGTATAGTTTTGGATTGCAACAAAGCGCTGTAACTCCTATCTATGATTTTTTAGGTGCAACACCAGATACAATTCCTATTTTACATTTGGCAGGTCCAGTGACAGGCTTATTGGTTCAACCTATTATTGGAGCGATGAGTGATAAAACATGGAGTCCAAGATTCGGAAGACGTAAACCCTATTTTCTAATAGGTGCAATTCTATGTAGTTTAACTTTATTGGCATTTCCTTTTAGTAGTTCATTATGGATGGCAGCAGGTTTGTTATGGATTTTAGATGTTGGTAACAACACAGCAATGGAACCATACAGAGCTCTTATTGCTGATACATTAGATACAGAACAACAACCATTAGGCTTTCAAATGCAAAGCTTCTTTACTGGTTTAGGGCAAGTATTGGCAAACTTATCAATATTTATTTTCCCTCTCATTTTTGTAGGAACTACAGGTTCTTTACCAACGTGGATTTATGCATCCTTTTTCTTAGGCGCTGCTTTTTCCATTGGAACAGTCTTATGGAGTAATAGTAGAACAAAAGAAATACCGCCTACAGAAGAAGAATTCGCAAAGCTTAAAAGTGAAAAAAGAAGTGCAATAGGACCAATGATTGAAATTTTTTCTGCCATTAAGGATATGCCAAAAGTAATGTGGCAATTAGCTTTGATCTATTTGTTTCAATGGTATGCGTTGTTTTGTTATTGGCAGAATTCATCAAAAAGTGTAGCACTTTCTGTTTGGAATGCAACTCCCGATAATAAAGAGATTTATAGTGAAGCTGTAAGTTGGACAGGTTTGGTAAATGGTTGGTATAACGTGGTTACTTTTTTAATAGCTTTTGTTTTAGTTCGATTTGCAAAAAAACACAGTCCTAAAAAAGTACATGCCTATTGTTTATTAATTGCAGCAATTGGCTTTTTAGCTTTTCCACACATCGAAAATAAAAATTTACTATTCTTTGCCATAACTGGTTTTGGTATTGGATGGGCAAGCATGATGGGAATTCCTTATTTAATGATTGTTTCAGATATTCCGAAAGAACGCTATGGTGTTTATATGGGAATCATCAATATGATGATTGTAATTCCAATGATCATTCAAACCTTATCATTTGGATATATTTTAAAGAATTTTTTAAATAACGACCCAAGAAACGCAATAACTTTTGCCGGTATTTTATTATTGATTGCAATGATTTTTACTTTTTTAATTAAGTCCAAGAAAACCCCAGTTAAAGAATAAATAAATCATGCAAAAAGCATTAGAATTATTACATAAAGCTAGTAACTCTCAAGGATTTCTTGCAAGTACAAGCAAAACATCAAACTATCAGCGTATTTGGGCTAGAGATGGAGTGATCTGTGGATTGGCTGCACTTCTTAGCGGAGATAAAAATTTGATAGAAACTTTTAAAAAAACTTTAGAGACTTTATCGAGACATCAACATGGTTTGGGACATATTCCGTCTAACGTTCATTTTCTCGATGAGAAGCCTGAGGTTAGTTTTGGGGGACTAGCAGGAAGAGTTGATACCATTTCATGGTATATAATTGGAATCAGTAATTATGCATTTTTTACAAAAAAGGAATCTTTTTTACATCAAAACAAAAGAAGTATTGAAAAAGGATTCGAACTTTTAAGTGCTTGGGAGTTTAATAACAATCACCTTTTGTATGTTCCTAGATCTGGAAATTGGGCGGACGAATACATCACAGAAGGGCATATTTTATACGATCAACTACTAAGGTTATGGGCATTGAAATGTTATTTGCATTTTTATCCTAATGACGAATACTCTAGAAAAAAAGAACTAATAGAAAAGAAACTCATTGAGAATTATAAAAGCGGAGAAGCATCTGAACCGTATCATCCAAAAGCATATAAAGAATTGAATGATTCTCAATATTGGCAAGCATCTATAAACCCGTCTGGCTACCAAAAAATGTTTGATGCGTTTGCTAACTCTTTAGCGTTAATGTTAAACCTTGGAGACATTGGCTTTCAAGAAAAGGTCATCTACTTTTCTGAAAAACTTAGGAACAGCTTACCTCTAAAGCTTCTACCTGCATTTTGGGAAACCATAAAACCCCAACAGACGGAATGGGAATTATTACTTGACAATTGCAAATATGAATTTCGAAATCACCCATATGAATTCCATAATGGAGGGACTTGGCAAATGGTGAATGGCTTTTATGGAATTGGCGTTTTTCAAAAAGACCCTTTAGTAAGTAAATATGTTTTAGATGAGATCAAAAAATTAAACAAAGTTAAAGATTACTCATTCTATGAAAATTTTAATACGAAAACACAAAAAGCGATCGGAGTTCCGTATTGTAGTTGGTCAGCAGCGGCAGAAGTTATGTTAGAAATGTACTTAAAAGGTAAAAAACTTTTGATTTGAAACAAAAAAGAAAGAAAAATATAGTGTGTGTTGGTGAATCTTTGATAGATTTTATAGGTCTTCAGTCAGGAGTGAAGATAAGTAAAACAAAAGATTACCATCGATATTTAGGAGGTTCTCCTACCAATGTGGCTATTAATTTGGCAAGATTAGGATTGAATGTAAAAATGATCTCGACAGTTGGAGATGATGGTTTTGGGTCTTATGCGATTCATAGATTGGTTGAATTAGGAGTAGATACATCAAGTATCAGAAGAATTAACAAGATTCCTACCAGTATTATCTTCGTATCTAGATCTTCAGGAACTCCAGAGTTTATTCCTTTTAGAGAGGCAGATGTGCATATTACAGAAAGTCAAATAAGAACAGAAATTCTTGAAGAAGCTGGGGTTTTTCATACAACTTGTTTTGCTTTGAGCAAAAATCCAGCAAGAGAAACGATACTCAAAAAAGCAAAAGAAGCATATTCTTTGGGTTGCAAACTCAGTATTGATATCAATTTTTCAAATAAGATTTGGAATGATAAAGAAGAAGCTATTTCAGTTCTAAAAGAATATTGCTCATACAATCCTTTGGTGAAGGTCAGCGAAGACGATGTACAAAGATTGTTTGGAAATGAAATTTCTCAAGAAGAGCTCTTTCATTTTTTCCATGAAAACAATGTTGATACCGTTTGTCTTACGCTTGGAGAAAATGGAGTTATCCTATCACAGAAAGGCCAGCATCCTAAAAAATATGATGCGATTAAGGTAGATGCGGTTGTAGATGTTACTGGAGCCGGAGATGCTTTCTGGTCTGGATTTTTATATGCTTATACGGAGGAGAAAAGCATGGATGAATGTATACAAATGGCTCTGAAATTAGCTGCTCTGAAATTACAAAATGTGGGCAGATTACCATACAACATTGACATTTTATTAGAATTATCAAAAATAAGCTAGCAATCTATGTGCTTAACTTATAAATTATAATTACTTACCAAAGTAATATTTCCTTCATGCTTCTAATTTTTTTCAAAGGAGAGAAAGTATTCCTCGTTGCAACGCACAATATTGTGGCTTGGAATAAAACAGCGGAAATTATTGAGAAATACCTTAAAAAAGGAAACGAAATTATGGTTGAGGGTAAATTGACTTCCCGCAGTTATGAGACCAAAGAAGGTGACAAAAGGTACATAACTGAAGTGGTATGTAGTGAATTATTGATGTTGGGAAATCGATAAGTTTAAAGTTCTTCATTGCATCATTAGCCCTACTTTTAGTGGGGCTTTTGACACTAAGAGAAATAGTAATACACGAAGATAACGACCACACAAATGAAAATTCCAGCTTGTTTAGTAAACTTCCATGGTGTAATATCCACGGCTTTTGTATACTCTTGAACAAAGGCTTCCTCTTTTGGTGAGATCTTTCCAATGATCAGCATAATCAAGGCATTCAAGAAAAATAAGATTGCCATGATATCCAAGAAGTGTGGATAGGAGTTAATCTTAATTAGTTTTACTTGATCATTAAACGCGTTGGACAAAGAAAAGAGGTTTTGATAAGCTTCTGTTTTTTGATTATTAAAAGCATAGGACCTGACTTCGTTCAAAACTTTGGAAACTTGACCAGTATTTTCCAGACCTACTTCTATTGCAGAAGTAAATGAACTGAGCATCTTAACCACCTCATCATGTGAGCCATCAGAATTAAGAGAGTTTAGTTCAACATTTATCTTATTTACTGCTTGAACTAGTTCTGTTTTTTTTTGGTTAATATTTCCGTTTTCTAAATAAGGTTTCAGCATAAACTGACTGCCAATGTAAAGCAATGACCCCAGCACAAGAGCGATTTTTGCTGCCTTAGCAGGAACTCTTTTAGTCAAATATCCAACCACGATGATTGTAAGGATAGGAATTGTATATATACCATTGATCTCCTGTAAATAATCGAAAAGACTTCCAGCATTTGCTATTAGTGGAGCGATGAACATAGAGGCAATTGCTAAGAAAACACCGAAGATCTTACCATATTTTACCACGGTCTTCTCATCTGCGTTCTTATTGATGTGTTCCTTGTACACATCAATCCCAAATAAGGTCACCGAACTATTCAAAACTGAATTAAAAGAGCTTAAAATGGCACCAAAAAGTACCGCTGCGAAGAAACCTAACCAAGCGTCTGGCAATACTTTTTTCACCAGCATAGGATAAGCGCTATCTGCTGTTTCCAAATTCCCTTCAAACACATGAAAAGCAATCAAACCAGGTAAGACAACAATAATAGGTCCTAAGATCTTTATGAATGATGCTAGTAAGAGTCCTTTTTGTCCTTCTTGTAGGTTTTTTGCACCTAAGGCACGTTGAATGATTTGTTGATTTGTACCCCAATAAAACAATTGAACTAACATCATTCCGGTGAAAATTGTATAGAACGGGACTGGGTCAGTTGCCTGACCAATAGAATTGAATTTTTCTGGATTCTCTGAAGTAAGGGTGTTCAAGCCAGCAAAAAGATCACCATCACCGATCATCATTAATCCGAAAATTGGAATCAGAATACCTCCAAGCAGAAGTCCGATTGCATTGATCGCATCAGATACGGCCACTGCCTTCAACCCTCCAAAAACAGCATAAATAGATCCAATGATTCCAATACCCCAAACACAGATCCAGATAGATTGAGTATGAGTAACACCAAGTAATGTGGGTACATCAAACATTCCACTGATAGCTAAGGATCCGGAATATAGAATAATAGGCAACAAAACGATAACATAACCCGATAAGAACAAGATTGAGGTAAGTGTTTTCGTTTGAGTATCGAAGCGTTCTGCAAGAAACCCTGGAACTGTGGTCAAACCACTTTTTAAATAGCGAGGTAATAAGAAAATAGCTGCTACTACCATGGCAATGGCAGCTAAAGTTTCCCAAACCATCACAGACAATCCACTTTGATATGCAGAACCGTTCAGCCCTACAATCTGTTCAGTTGATAGATTCGTTAACAACAATGATCCAGCAATAACTCCGGCCGTTAAGCTTCTTCCTCCTAAGAAATAACCGTCTGATGTTGATTCCTTTACTTTTCTTGTTTTAAGATAAGATACAATGGCTACAAAAAGGGTAAACCCAATAAAGGCTAAGATTTGCATAAGGCTGAGATTGATTGTTAATGTTTTCTACTTGTTTATAGTTATTAGAGCCTTTTTTAGGTCTGTTTGAGGAAGTTTGCACGTTCCATTCACACAAACATAAATAAAGGTCTCGTCCTCATTATATTTATTTACTAATAAAGGTTGTTCAGATTCTTTTTCTGACCCTCCTAAAATGATGTTAGGAATATAGCTACCTCTCATTTCTTTAGCTATTTTTTCTGCATCATTCCCAACAATTGCGACTTCATAAAAAGGATTGCTCAAGTTGGTGAGAACTTGCAACCAATTGGCATATGCTAAGGCGTTGTTTTCCAGATCTAGCTTCACATTATTAAGCATTTGCTCTGCTTTCTTCGTCATTTTTGAGTCGTAATAATAATGGCCCAATTTAAAAAGATTATTGGCCATCATAGAATTTGATGAGGGGATCACTCCATCAATCACTTCTGTTTTTCTTGTGATAAGATTAGCATCTAAATTGGAGGTATAATAGAACATCCCATTTGAGGATTCAAAGAAGTGCTCAATCGTATATTCTAATAGTTCTTTTGATGCGTTCAAATATTTTTCATTAAAGGTCACTTCATACAATGAAATCAAGGCTTTTATTAATGTAGCATAGTCCTCCGCGTAAGCGTTGATTGTACTTTTGCCGTCTTTGTAGTTTCTGTTTAGTCCACCATCTTTTCTCCTTTGGGTTTTGATAAGAAAATCAGCATTTTTGATGGCAGATTCTAAGTAAGATTCATCAGAAAAGGCTCTATAGGCATCCACATAACCTTGAATCATAAGAGCATTCCATGAAGTAAGCACCTTGTCATCTCTTTTGGGTTTTACTCGTTTATTTTTTGCTTGACTCAGGGTAGTTTTCCAAGACTCGACTTTAACCTTCAATTGATCCTGACTTAAATTGTGTTTTTCTGCAAAACTTGAATTAGACTCCGTCCTAATAAGAACATAATGTTCCTTTTCCCAAAGTCCATAATCGTTGATATTAAAATATTCTTCAAAAAGTGAGTAATCTTGTTTAATCAGTTCTTTAAGCTCTGTTTGTTTCCAAACATAATAGGCACCTTCTTCAGATTCTCCCCGATCATTTGTACTATCTGCATCCAAGGAAGAATAAAAGGCACCATTCTCAGAAGTTAACTCCGATTGGATAAAACTTAAAGTTCCAAGAACTACGTCTTTATACAATTCATTTTTGTTGATCATATAAGCCTTTGAATAAAGACTAACTAACTGAGCATTGTCATAGAGCATTTTCTCGAAGTGTGGAATATGCCATTTTTCATCAACTGAGTAGCGAGAAAATCCTCCGGAAACCTGATCATTGATACCGCCATAGGCCATTTTGGTTAATGTAGTTTGAACGTATTCATTAACATCTGGATCATTAAACTGATATTGATACCTCAATAAATAATCCAATGAACTTGGCATTGGAAATTTTTGAACTCCTTTGAATCCGCCAAGATTTGTATCTAATAATTCCGTGGATTTATCAATGTAATTTTGGAGCTCCTTAGCTGTAAATGAAGGTTCTTCTTTATTAAGTGTTATAAGGTTCGTTTCCTGAAGACCTTGGGTGAGTCTATTGGCATATCTGTAAGCCTCTTGAGGGTTTTCTGTGTAAAGCTTAGAAATATCTATCAAAATCTTTTCCCATTGCTCTTTTGTGAAGTAGGTACCTCCAAAAATAGGTCTTCCATCAGGAAGGGTAATACAATTCAGAGGCCAGCCTGCACTACCCGTCATTAATTCTACCGCATTCACATAAATCTGGTCTATATCGGGTCGTTCTTCTCTGTCTACTTTAATACTGATGAAATTATCATTCATCAGTTTTGCTATGGTATCATTCTCAAAACTTTCTTCTTCCATAACATGACACCAATGACATGATGAATATCCTATGGAAATCACCATAAGCTTATTTTCTTTTTTCGCTTGCGCTAAAGTTTCATCATTCCAAGCTTTCCAGTTTACTGGATTATAAGCATGTTGTAATAAATAAGGACTAGTTTCATTAATGAGATCATTAGTAGGTCCTTTCTGCTTCGTTTTAGAGTCAGTTGAACAAGCGGTTATTACAAAAAGTAAGAGTAAAATACTAAGTCGATACAATTCTTTGTTTGATTTAATTTTGAGAATGGAATGTACAAAAAAAGCGTGTTTAAAATAAACACGCTTTTAATTATGTGGTAATTAAGAATTACTCCCTAATTAACTTTATCGTTTTAACTCCCGAGACAGTATTCACTCTCGCTAAGTAAATACCACTTGCTAAGGATTGAACAGGGATTGTTGCTTCATCAGAATTGAATTTCTGAGACACAACCCTTTTTCCTAATACGTTGAATACTTCGACAGAATTGATCGTATTATTCGGAGTACTAATTGTCCAAGATGTAGATGATGGGTTCGGGAATACTTTAGACTCAAATAATGCATTTTCGTCTATACTCAAAGTATTTGTACTAACAATATCATCAAAATAGAATGTTGAAGTAGCGCTTCCGTCACCTAAATTTCCGTTGTCTGGAATCAAAACCAATCTGTTTTGGTTTGTTGGTGTTACACCAACAAAGTCAAACACTAAAGTTTCCCAATCACCAGTTACAGTTGTAAATACATCTTTTTCTCCACTGTTGTTTCCAGCGTTTCCTGCTTCCTCTGTTTTAAACATGATTTTAGTTCCAATTGGAGCATCAGTCCAAATTCTTGCCGTAATATATTGGCTTGATGAAAAATCAATTCCAGCTGGCATATCAATAAACACACCTGCCCATGCTTCACCACCGTTTCTAACGATCTTCAGTAAGTTGGTACTAGAATTCCCCGTTGATTGAGGAGCGGCAACAGCCTCTACAGTAGCTGTTCCTCCGTCAAACCCTGTAAAGTCTGCGGTTACCGGACTAGTTTCATAATCGTGAGGTAAAGCTACTTGAGCAAAACCAACTGAAAATGTTAGTAAGGTAAGTAATAAAGTAATTTTCTTCAAAAGTATAAATTTTTAGAAAAGTTTTGATGAGCCTAAGTTAATAAATTGATTTTAAATATTTTAAAAATTTGACCACAACAATAGTTTTTAACGAATTTAAATCTAAAAACCCTTTAAACATGGGCTTTCGGACGTTTTTTTTCTATTTTAAAAATAAAATAGTTCAATTTTGTATAGGTCATGTTGTAGTTCTAATCACCTCGGGTATAAAAGTTTAATTTGTCATTATTCTTTGAAACGACTATAATTTTCTTATTGTTAATCGTTTTTAATGATTGAATCACTCTTGAATCACCCTTAGTATCAAAGCCACTTTTAGCGATTTCTAGGAATTTAAAATTGTTATTTCCATCTCCTAGTAAAAGGCCTCCGCGCCCTGCATCATAACGAGTAGTTTCTACTTCTACGCCAAAATGATTTCCTGTAAACAAAATATATTTGTGACCATCGTTATTAAAATCATCAACAATAGATGATTTAATTGGTGAAACTTGAGCCATGTTTGGTAATGATTTTAGGACTAATTTTCCGTTGTCATTGATTAATATGGTGCTTTCAAAGCTTGAAATTTCGTGCATGACCGCCTCGTCAATTTTATCCTCCGGAAGGATATCGATCAATTTGGAAGAAGCAAAAGTATGATAGTCACTAAATTTTTTAGATAGAAATGGCATCTGCTGTGTGGAACACTCTTTACCTCTTACGGGTACATAATCATCTTTATAAAACTTGGCCAATACGATATCATTTGTACCGTTATTGTCAAAATCATTGGCGTATACTTTAAATGGATGCTCTTTTGAAGCCTTAAACTTGTTGTTTTTGCCTAGGTTTCCTATGATATAGTCGTCATCTCCATCATTATCAAGGTCACTCGCAGTAATAGACCACCATAAGCCTGTTGTACCACCTAAATTATATTCTTCTGTTTTGTCGATAAACTCTGCTCCATTGACATTTTTCAAAACGGTAATTTTCATCCATTCTCCTACGATAATCAGGTCATCAAAGGTATCGTTATCGATATCGGTGAAAACGGCATCGGTAACCATTCCTATCTCTTTCAAAGGAGCAGCAACTTTATTGCCAGCTTTTTTAAACGTACCATTTTCATTGATCAATAAATAACTGGTAGGAGGAAATCCATATCTATTGGATATTAGTCGAGTTCCTACGAACAAGTCTAGGTCTCCATCATTATCAAAATCAGATGATTTTACACTTTGAGAGCTGGTGTATATGTTTGGAAGTTGATTGCTTTTATTGACAAATTCACCATTTCCTTTATTGATGTATAATCGATCTTTGAGGGATCTGTCTCCTTGTGCTTTTTCACTACCTCCACTAGCAACATATAGATCCATATCGCCATCTCCATCAGCATCAAAGAATAAAGCGCCTAGGTCTTCAGAAGCTTTGTGTTGTGTCCAAGGTTGAGTAGGATTTTTATAAAAC
This sequence comes from uncultured Flavobacterium sp., assembly GCA_964505885.1. Taxonomy (GTDB): domain Bacteria; phylum Bacteroidota; class Bacteroidia; order Flavobacteriales; family Flavobacteriaceae; genus Polaribacter. Next base: position 95,673 of record CAZDKB010000001.1, on the reverse strand, counting down.
TTACCGCTTTTGTTTTGAAGGTATAAAGCACCACTTTGGCCTACAGCACCTCCAATGAATAAATCGTCAAGATCATCGCCATTTACATCTGCAACGGCTGTGTACGGACCATTTTGTGAAATATTATGAGGTAATAATACTTCTTTTTCATATTCGTTGTATTTGTTTTCTTGATGAACAAAATCAACATCAAGATCTGTTAGTTCTGTAAATACTCTATCAATATTCTGAACCTTCTTTTCATTAGAGTTCTTCGCTTCTGAATATTTAGCCGTTAATTCAATGTTGGCACTTAGGTTTGTATAAGTCCTTGTTTTATCATCTGGCCAAACGATTTTGACACTATCCACTTTGGTATCTTTACCCAGTCCGAAAAACAATCCAGATTCAACGGAAGAAAAATACCCTCTCGTTACAACATTTTGACCAACCTGTTTGGTCCCATTATGATAAATGGTTGCTTTGGCACCGTAACCGAATTTGTTTTTTTCTGATCCTTTAAAATCTATTTTTAGAAAATTACCATTGGCTTTATTTCTATAAACAAAAGCGTCGTTTTCCATGTTGTTGATCACAACATCCAAATCACCATCGTTGTCTAAGTCGCCATAAGCCATTCCGCTTGAAAAACTTGGAATATTGAAGTTCCATTTCTCAGTAACGTCTTTAAAGTTAAGGTCACCGTTATTTTTATATGCATAATTTGAAAGTGGTAAACTAGGAGCATTCTTGGCAACCTCAAAAAATTCTTCTGCTGTAATAGACTCGTTTAAATTTTGAACACGAATCCTGTAATCATTATTTAAGACATCTTTTTTAATCCCATTGGTGATGACAATATCTTTCAATGCATCATTATCCAAATCGACAAGCAAACCAGCCCAACTCCAATCGGTTCTCGAAATACCTGCTAGATTGGCTACATCTGATAAGTTTCCATCACCTCTATTGATTTGAAGTGTGTTGATCATGTATTGATAATGATACCCATTTGCAACCATAGAATTGAATTTATCTACGTTCATAGATTGCATATTGGTTTTTGACCTGTAATGGTCTGCGGAGGTCATGTCTATGGTCAGTAAATCCAATAAACCATCGTTGTTAATGTCTCCTGTATCCGACCCCATACTTAAATGGGAGATATGATTTAATTTTTCATTGATGACATTGGTAAACGTACCATCTCCATTGTTTTGATATAGAAAATCGGGCTCTCCATAATCGTTGGCTACGTATAAATCTATCCAACTATCATCGTTAAAATCTGCAGCACTAACGCTTAAACCATAAGCTCCGTATCTTCCAGCTACACCTGCTTTTACTGTAATGTCTTTGAATTTCCCATTGTCGTTAAGATAGAGCCTATCTTGGAAATATTTGTAATTATCTGGAGTGATTTGATGTCTTAGAAAAAGCTTCTGATCTGCCGGTTGATTTACTAGATACATATCTAGATCACCATCTTTATCCATATCAAAGAATACAGATTGTGTTGAAAATCCAGCATTATCTAAACCATATTCTCTGCTTGACTCTGTGAAGGTTAAATCTTTATTATTGATAAATAATTTATTAACCCTGTCAGTGGGCCTCATAGACTCACCATTTCTACTCACATAAATATCTAAGTAACCATCACCATTTACATCTGCCATGGTAACTCCCCAAGACCAACCTGGACTTCTTGAGATCTTAGATTCTTTAGAAATGTCTTTGAATTTGAAGTCACCTTGATTCAGATATAATCTATCTCCTACTTGATTTCCACAAAAAAAGACATCGGGTAAACCATCATTGTTAATATCACCTATTGCTACACCGGCTCCACTATAGATTTGACTGAAATAAAAGTGATTAAACTCAATCCCTTCAGTGATACTATTATTAAAATCAATTCCAGTTTCATTAGAAGATAAAAGCTCAAAGCCAGCAGTTAATTCGCCTGAAACGAATTCCCTATCTGGCTTTGAGCTGCATGAAAATAAAACGAATAGAATTAAAATTCTTGTTAGGTTGTATATCTTTAATTTCCTCATTATTGTAATAATAAATTAAGTGATGTAAAGATAACTATAAGAATCTTAGTATTTCAATTTTTCGTCTTTATCCCAAATACCCCAATAAGCACCTACATCACCTTCAGCACCTACTTTCCAAGACTCGTCAAATGAAGAAAAATAGAAGATCTCTATGTCATCTTGCTCTGACCATTTTTGGGTGTTGATAAAATATTTGATTGCGTTTTCCTCTGAAGGGAAAGCTCCACGTAAGTTTGTTCCTTGACTAGGCCAACCTGTTTCCGTAATGATCACTCGTTTCCCATTTCCAGCTGAAGCTGCTCTGTTGTACATGTCTTTCATATATAATAAGCTATAATCAAGATCACAACCTTCCCAGAAAGGGTAGCAGTTTGCCAAAATAATATCACAAGCTTCTGTGATGGCTGGTCTGTCTGTGAACTCATAATAAGCATCCACATAACCTACAGGAATCTCATTTGGAATCTCTTCTTTGGCTCTATTTAAAAAGGCTAATAACTCATCTTCCGTCAGGTCTCCACGATACATTACTTCGTTTCCAACAGCAGCTATATCTACATAACCATCATTTGCAAGTTGAATTAAGTTTGCAACCTCTTTCTCATTGATCTCAGGATCATCTCCTAGCCAAGCTCCAACTAAGGTTTTCATTCCCATTTCTTTGGCGATGATAGGAATCATCTCATTTCCTTCTGTTGTAGAGAAAGAACGGATCCATTTTGTATATGGGCGCATGATCTCTAATCTCCTTCTTACTTGTTCTTCTGAAAGTTGATCACCTGGTTTTTGACCTTCTTCATACGGACTTGAGCACAATCCGTGCATTCCAGCTTCTAAAGTTTCTCGGAACAATTCTCTTAGCTCTTCTATAGATTTATTCGCAAAATCTATGTTTGCTAACGCTAAAAATTTCTCTCCTCTAATCGACATAATTTAAGTAATTGAAAAATAATATTGTTTTAATTTTTGTGTCTTCTAGCCATTAAGCGGCCTCTTTTTCTCTAATTTTTCTTTTTTCTATTAATTGGGCTTGCACTTCCGAAGCCATTTTTTCGTCTACCTTATAATTTCTCATGATGAACATTGCCAACAAGGTTCCCATCACTGGGAAGAAGCAAAAGAAGGCATGCAAACCATCTACTGCAGTTTGTTGATCTACGGTCGGAACATCCGGAGTGAAACCTACGATGGAAATAATCACACCACTTAGTGCTCCTGCAATGGCAAAACCAACTTTTACCATCCACCAGTAAATAGCTCCGAAAATCCCTTCTCTTCGTTTTCCTGAATTTAATTCATCAAGGTCGATCACATCTGCCGTCATAGACATCATAATAGTGAACAAGCCTCCAATTCCGAAGGAGAAGAAAGGTAGCGCAATAATATACATCCATGGTTTTCCAGGAATGAATAGGAACCAAAGCATAAGATATCCAACAATAGAAATTCCTTGAGAGATTAAAAATGCTTTTTTCTTTCCTACGGCTTTAGACATCCAAGTTACGATGGGTATGGTAATCCACGTTGTACATAAAGCACCTATACATCCAAATAGGGAAACCCAAATTCCAGTTGCTTCTGCATCACCATTAAAAAGTTTGTATACGATTACAAAAAAGGTAAGTGCGGCAACTGTATTGAATGCATTAAATATCAGGAAAGTTGCCCCACATAATTGACGAAACTCTTTGATCTTAAATGCGGCTGCAAAGCTTTCGAAGATCTGCTTTAAACTATTACCAATATTGGATAGACTTAAGGATTCGTAATCTTCATCTAATGTTGATTTGCTTTTTAGGAATAAGCCAGGAATAATGGCACAAATCGCACAAGGAATCGCTACCCAAAAAGCTAACTGTCTCGCAGCAACTTCTGCAGATGGAAACCAATTTGGATCGTACATGATGATCCAAAATAAAGGCGCTATAACCCATGCCCATTGTCCGATCCATTGTGCAATAGCCATGATATTGGTTCTTTCATGGAAATCATCACTCATTTCGTATCCCATAGCTACATAAGGAACACTGAAAATAGTAAGCCCTAAATAGAAAACTACAGACCATAAAAAGAAGTACCAAAAATTGTATTCAAGAGAGTTTTCTAGAAATAACTGCCACATAAAAATAAAGGCAATTCCCATGATGACTCCTCCTAAAATAACATAAGGTCTGCGTCTACCATATTTTGATTTGGTATTGTCTGAAATAAAACCCATAATCGGGTCGGTAATTGCATCAAAGACTCTCGGAAAAAGAGCAACTGCTGCCCACATGAGTCCGTCGAATCCAAGATTTTCCACTAAGACAATAAAGAAAATACTAAGGATAGCTGGAAACATTTGATTGGCAAACATCCCAACTCCGAAGGCAACTTTTTGGCCTAAAGGAACTCTTTTTGTTAGTTGTTGATTACTCAAAGTTTGTTATTAGTTTTGGTTAGTTAATTAAAATATTCCTCTACAATTCTTACTAGAGTATACCTTAATTCTTTCTACCTCAACAGCACCTTTTGGCATACTAGCTAATTCTATTCCAGGATAATCTTCCTTTTCTTTCCATTGTTCAATGGTTGTTGTAAAGAAAGCAGAGGCCTCAGCATCTGTTTCATAAACGATGACATCATAGGCCATTCCTTTTTCACCACCAAATCGAGTTACTACTTGCCATTCTCCACCATTTTTAAATGATGTATTAGTGTGATCTGATTGTGGATAATATCTATCATCTTCAGGTCTTATGACTACCCAAATATCTTTTGTATGTCCTTCAGGATAAACCCCTAGAGTTAAGATTCTACATTTGACAGAATCTTGATCCACTGGGCTTAGCATTTTGACTTTATCTACAGGTCCAGTAAGCTCTAAAGTATTTCCTTTAGTCACCTGTTCCATTTGTGTGTTATACATTACCATTTCGGAAGAGTAACTTCCAAATATGACTAGAAGCACTCCCAGGATCACTACCGGGATCCCAACTTGCGACTTCATAGCGTTTCTTAACAATCCAACAAGGGCGATTACAATAAGGACGAACCCTACAAGTATCATTATGGTTTTTGCTGACATGTTTTCTATTTCTATAAATTAATATTCTATTCTTTTAATTATAGCTTACCTCTTCTTTCTTCGAGTTTTGCTTTGATCTCCTTAGCACGCTCTTCGCTTAAGCTATATTTCCACATTACCCAAATTGCTAAAGCAGCTGTAACTACTGGAAAAACAATATCGGCTATTCTCAGATTGATAAGTGTTTCTTCAGACTGTGTTGCCAATCCACCATCAAATCCAATCAATTGAAGAACAAGACCACCAAATACTAAGGCCAATCCTTGTCCTAATTTTACAACCCACCAATATAAGGCCCCAAATGTACCTTCTTTTCTTGGCATACCATTTTCTAATTCATCTAAATCACAGACATCTGCAGTCATAGACATCATTAAGGTGAATAAACTTCCTAAACCAAATGAAATTAATGGAATAGGAACAAACATTAACCAAGGATTGTCTGGAGTAAATGTCCACCATTTTAAAGCGTAACCAACAATTGAAAGTGCAGTTGCAATGATAAAGGCATTTTTCTTTCCCCATTTAGAAGCCATCCATGATACAATTGGAATCACAACAATAGCTGATACGATAGCGGAGATAGAACTAAACCAAGCTGGCCAGGTTCCGGTTGCACCATAATCTCCACTAAACAAATAGAATACGATGATAAAGAAACTAAATGACGCTACGATCTGGAATCCATTGAAGACTAAGAAGGTCGCACCACATAATTTCATGAATGGCTTGTTTCTTACGGCTTCACCAATACTTCCGATTAGGTCTTTTAAGCTGCTAAAAATAGTTTTGAAAGACAATTCTTTTCTGTCCTCCATATTACCCATATCGATTCCTCTACAGAATATCGCTGGAAGAATTCCTAATAGTAGACATCCTAATCCAACATAAAGCGCTAAGGTTCGAATACCAACTGCCTGACTTTCGAATAAACTTTCATTAGGGATCATAGGCCAGAACCAGGGTACAATCACCCATGCGATCAAACCTACGGTTTGAGAAAAGGCCATTAATCGAGTACGCTCTTTGTAGTCGCTTGTCATCTCAAATCCAAGACCTACCAATGGTGTGGCAAACATCGTATTACCGATCAAAAAGACCAATGACATGATCAAGAAATACCAGAAGTTATAGTCTGGAGAATCGGTTTCATCCATTTGCCAAAGCATAATGAAAAAGATGGCACTTAAGATAGCCCCCACAAAAATATAAGGTCTTCGTCTTCCGTATTTTGAGCTCGTATTATCAGATATGAATCCCATGATTGGATCTGTAATCGCATCAAAAATTCGAGGTAATCCCCCTAATATACCAGCTTGTAATGGATCCATCCCAAAAACTGTTAAAAGGAAGAACATGAATACTCCTAAAGCACCTGGAAGAAGGTTCAAAACCAAATGACCTGCTCCAAAAGCGGCCTTCTGTCCAATGGGTACTCTATCCGTAGCCAAAGTTTTAGTAGTTGACATAGTTTATTTTTTTTAGTTGATTATGATAGTTTGAATTGCTTGAGCATTTATAGAGATTTCCTTTGAAAGTCCACCTAAGTTTAAATCAAAATGCTTTTGCGTTTCTCCTTCATTAAAAACAACCACAGCAACACTTCCATCAGGATTTTTTGCTGCAGTTACCATTAAAGTCTCATCTGTATTATCTGCATGAATTATTTCTGCTCCAGGTCTAATGTATTTGCTAAAGTGTGCCATTGTTTCATAAAGAGGAGTGAAATAAACTTCATCTTTTTCAGGATCAACAATGACTGGAGCAATACACCAGTTTTTAAACCAGTTAGGTCCTCCTTCTTTATCAAGCACCATATTCCAGTCTACCCATCCATCAACCCAGTTGTTCAAGCAACCAATAATGTCTCTGGCGTACCTGTTTACTGGTGAATATTTCGGGTGTAAATGTTTTTGATCATCAGGAGCCCAAGTATAACCCCAATCTGTAGCTTCTTTTTGCCAATACCAATCATCATCTTGCCAAACAGGTGTTTCTGCATCTATACATCCTTCTGTTTCGATGAGGTATTTGTTGGGAGCTTTATTATGAGCGTATTGTAATTCTTCTGGGAATACTTCGAAGGTACTGGCATACCAATGAATCGCAGTTCCATCAAAATATTTTGAAGAGCTTTCGCTTCTAAACATTTCATCAACCCATTCTTTTAGGTGCTCTCTGTTTTGATCATATCCAAGAATGATCTTGTCTCCATATCCATCGGCCTCTAATTTTGGACCAAGATATAACTCAACAAAATCAGTCATTTCCTTCGGAGAAAAGTGCATGCTTTCCCAGTTATTTCCGTTTCCTAGAGGTTCGTTTTCAACGGTAAATCCCCAAATGTCAATTCCTTCTGCTTTGTAGGCATCAATATACTTTGAGAAGAATAACGCCCAAGTATCATAATATTCTGGAAGTAATTTACCTCCCACCCAATTATTATTGTCTTTCATCCAAGGTGCAGCTGTCCATGGAGAAGCAAAGATCTTAAACCCGTCCTCTGATGCAGACATTGCATCCTTGATAAATGGAATAAGATCTTCCTTGTCTTCCTCAACAGTAAAATGTTTCAGATCCTTATCGCCCTCTACTGGGCTATAGGAATAGTTTGTCAAAGAGAAATCACAAGAGTTCATATGAGTTCTTGTGAGAGAATAATTTGCACCTTCTTTGCCAAAATAGGCATTGATGATCTTGTCTCTATTCTCTTTGCTTAGTTTGTTTAATAAGTAAGCCGATGATTCTGTAAATGCGCCCCCAAATCCGGTAATGGTCTGATATTTCTTAAGACTATCTAATGTGATGCTAGTTTTTTGATCTGAAGATTCGAATTCTGTAACTAGTGTAAGTTTATTTCCGCTTCGGGAAGTTTCAACAACAGATATATTCATTTCTTTTTGCATTTCACAAGAAACCATAACTAAGTTCATTAGGAAAATAAGTCCGATATTTTTGAGCGCATTCTTATTCATGACTAGTGTGGTACAGACATTTCATGTTTTGTTGGTGGCACTAGAACATCTTCCATCAAGGCTTCTCTGTTACCATCATAAGTCTTAGTAATCGTATTACCATCTCTAGTTAAACCATTAAACACTCCTTGATCTACAAGATCCCAAAGTGCATATTTAGCTTTACCATCTACAGTGATCAATCCGAAGTGATTTTCAGAACCTTTAGGGTTATGAGAATCTTTCCACGGCTCGTCAAACGCCTCAAAGTAGAAGCATGAAATACCATCCTGATTGGTCCATTCTCTCATTAGTCTATAATACAAGGCTTCTTTGTATTCATCTGAAGCTTTAGAACCACCAGAACCAGGGCCATAGAATCCGTTAGATACTGTAGCCCAACCAGTCTCACCAATATGAACAGGTTTGTCTACACCTAAACTCTTCATATAATTGGTGACAGAGTCATACTGAGCTTTACTAAAATCAATCGCACGAACCATTGCTTTTTCTATTTTCTCCTTATCACTTAGTTCATTAATATCTTCTGGTGTATACCAGAAATCTGGATTATAATGAGAATTGTGATAAGGATATGTGTGCATAGAGATATAATCTACCGCTTTGATCAAATCTTCAAGATCTTTCACGTGATAAACTGGATCTCCACCTCCCCAAGATGAGAAATCATCTGAACTTGTAATCCAAAGATCTTTAGGCAATTTTCCTTCATGTTTCAAGTTCTGTAGGTGGTTCACCCATTTTAAGATTACCCAAGGTTGCACATAGTAACTTGCGGCCCATTTTACCATGGCCTCATTTCCAACAGCAATCACCTTGACGATGTCTGGATATTTATTGGCTAAAGCCACGGCACGGGCTATTTCCCCTTCGTTTTGTTCGCTTTCTACCTCGTGATCAGGAGCTTGGTCTGTCCATGCATTTTTACAATCGATCCATGCACCAAGCATCACGTACATTTCAAATTCGGTCTTGTTCTTTTTTGCTTCTTCTTTTAATTCGCTAATCGCTTGCAGCAAATTTGGAGCCTGTGCTAATTGAACATTGTATGTGCGTAGCACTCTTATGCCCATGGCATAAAGAATCTTCATATCTTCTTTTAATTGAGGAATCGTTGGCTGCACATCACGTGTGTTTTGACGATATCCTCCATAAGATATAGCTAAGTACTCCGGGTTTCCTAAAATATCTTTTGCTGTCACTTGGCGTTTCTCTTTATTGTTATTACTCTCACAAGACCACATGAAAATTGATAAAATACATACTGCTAAAAAATAAGATGTTGTTTTCATGGGTTTTTGGTATTTACTTTAGTTGACTTTTTTCTATCTGCGCTACTATCTGGATTACTTTACCAGATCTTTGGAAGATCAAGTCACTAGTCTCTTTATCAATCTGAAGAGAATCGAATTGTTTTGTGCTTCCATCTGTAAAGGTCACTTCTAAAGCGTCTTTTTCTGCAATTTTATAGATAATTGGAATCTGACAATAGGTAAACCCTAGTGAATCAGGTTCTAGTGTAATTGACTTATTCTCTTTCTCCAAGTTGATGTAATTGAAATCTCTTGCTTCTGATAAGAATTCAGTTTTTCTCAATAAGCAAGGGTAGAAACATAATTGTCCGTGATCTACATAGATTCCTAATTCGCCAAATCGAGTTAAGATGTCTTCTTTTACTTGACCTGTCATTCCTGGTTGTTGTGCTCCTTTACCCCATGGTGTATGAGAATAAGGATCAGTTGGGAATGCACCATAAAGGGAAGGAGATTTATGAACTCCAATTCCTTCATTGATCTCGTAGAAATGTTCTAAAAGATGACCTACTAGTACAGGGTCTTCTCCATCATTAACAGCTTTCGTACAACATTCCTGTACGGCCAATAACAATTTAGACACCATATGCCAATAAATAGATCCAAGTCCTTCGTATCCGTAGAAGGTTCCAGACCTTCCAGTAAATGCTTTATGGTTAAAAACTTCCTCGAAAATATCCAAGATCTTTTCTCTATCGGCTTGTAATAAAGAGCCATATTCTTCTTCGGATAATTGATTTAATCCTTCAGAAAGGTCTTCTGCGTTTTTAAAGCTACCGTTAAAGTGAAACTCTCCATTGATATCTTTTTCAATAATTCGAACATTGCCATCATTAATCAGTTTCATCAATAGGGTAGATGACAATACAGAATTTGCTGGAACATTATTTCGATCTAAGAATCCTTTTAATTCTTTATTTGGATATAATAAGTAGCTATATTGATCAGGTCTGAATAACTTACTTCCCTTCATTGCGTTCAATACATTCAGCACCTCTTGTGATGACAAGTATCCAGAACTTAATGCAGCAACCTGACCCTCTAACATTTCATATAGATATGATATAGACACAGAGTCATCTTTGTTAACCGTCATAAGGTTATAGGCATGATATAAGTTATCGCTGCGCTTATTCGCTTCGATCGCGTGCTCTAAGAATGACTTGCTAACATCAACAAACTTGGAAAGTTTCTCCATAGAAAGCGTAGACTTTCTTCCAGAGAATGCTTCTTCGTATACTTTAGTTCTGAAGTCAGATCCAGCCATACCCACAGCATCAAGGATCTTTTTCTTGTTTTTATCATTAATAGCTCCCTTCAAGAGATCTTTATTGCTCTCAAAAGCATCATAGACTCTATTGAAGAATTCTAAAACTTCGTTAGAGATCTCTACTTCGGTAGTTGAATTCTCTTTCAATACTTCTTGGAAGAAATTGAAGAATCTGCGTAAATAGTATAGAGTAACCATAGAAACTCCATTACCTACTAATGCGTTGTTGGCATCATTCCACTCAGGTCTTTGAGTATTCATCCAAATACCTCCTTCTGGGATAAAGTTTGAAAGCTTTGCCAATGAGGTTGCCAAGATCTTTTCAATGAAGTTTACTTTAATGATAAACCTGTTTTCATCTCTTAACAAAGCACCATCAGCACCCAATTCATTTCTTTCACGACGGATTTTCTCATCCAATTCTTCATCAAAAATGATGGTATCCTTAGGATTGATCAGAAGGTTCTCATAGGTAGTTATCTTGTAAGGAACGTTTGCATACACAAACAGATCTTGATTGAAGAAACTTTCTAGTCTTCCTGGTTTATGATCATGGACAAATTCTAAGAATTTCAACAAATAGATGATCTGGTGATCTCCCCAATAACCGATGTATGACCATGGATCGTCTGGTTCAATAATTTCCCAATCAAATCCACCTTTCGTTACACGATAAGGGTTATATCCATCAAATGTTGTGGCGTTCAAGAACTTATGGATCATACTCTCGATAAACTCTGGATATGAATGAGCTAGAGCTTCCCAGTTTTGGAAGATATCTCTCCAGTTTCCTTCGTAATCAAGGATCTTCGATCCATCTTCTTCACTTCTCGTATTAATAGAGAAGATATTCCAAGGTCTACTTGGATCACCATGTCTTCTACTAAATTTAAGAGGCATATATTCTAGACACAAACGTCTAAAATTCTTATCATCACTTTGATAAGCGATTTCCTTCAATTTTTCTAGGTCAAAAACATCCGGTAATTCGTTTAGAATTCCTTCTGCTTTACGTGCTACTTTTCTATTGGCGTTTGCTAAGTATTTTTCAAAATCCCACTTTTCAACGTTGTAGTTATCATCAAAGATTCCACCACGCATGATATTGAATAGTGTGTTTGAATAATGACGAGTATCACGCTGGTTATCTGAAGAACATTGAAGTGCATCAGAAGAAGCATTAAGATCTATTAGTTTTTGGGTTCCTAAATCAATATTTTCATTGATCTTTTCCAATAGATTCTCATCTTCATTGATCTTTTTGATCAATACAGCGATTTCTGAATGATTATAGTTTACATCAGCAACAATGATCCAGTTTTTAGATTCTCCTGCAGCAAGATCTAAAGTTGTATTTACAAAATAAGCACCTTTCTCTGCTTTGACATCTGATTCCTGGGACACAGATTCGCCAAATCTAAAACCATTTAATTGTAAGGAAGAGACTAGATAATTTGGATTGTCTAGACCTAAAGACCATGCTACGTTAGCTTTTAAGGCTTCACTTGCTTCGGCTTTATCAACAAGGATTGCACTTAAAGCAAATATCCCTAATCCGGAATTTGCCTCAAGTTCATTTCTTTTATAAGCATCTACAAGATTACTAGAAGCGTTTTGCACGTCGCTACTAATGCTTGCTGGCATGATGTTTTGGATTCCGTCAACTAGCTCTACATTTACAGAAGAACTTCCATGGTTTGTGAGTGTTGATTTTCTTACAAATCCGTAATCATCTGCAGAGTTCCATTCGTAACGGAAGGTAAGATCAAGGTCATGGTTAACTTCTTCGAACAGTATCTTGTTTCCAAATCTATTCTTATATAAATTTTGAGAAGTATCATATTTACCTTGAGATCTCTCTGCCAATGGTTCCCAAAGGTAAACTTGATCGTCTTTGGTTACTTTAAAAATAGATTTGCTTCCTGTTATATCAGAAGATTCTGTGATCTTATCATCAGTATAATATGGAAAAAGTGAGAATTCGGCATTTTTTCGTCCTGCCGAAAGTCCGCCATTGCTTGAAATGAACATCCAATGGTTGGAATCACTCACTATACTCATGAAAAAAGGACGCATTTCATCGTTGTTCGTGATCTGAAAGAACATCTCTCCATTGATGTTTACAGAATTCAGTTCTACTTTTTTATCCTTCTTTTTCATATTTCTCTTCAGTATTGTATCGCTGATCATTGTACTAAAATTAGTAATTAAGGTGCCTAGTTAGATTTTTTATTTATTAAGGTCGACAATTGATCAACCCAATAAAAATTGGGTTGATCATAATGTTAAATGTTTCTTGTTTTTAATTTGGTGCGTAGACTCTTACCCAGTCTACATACATAGTTTGTGGGAAAACTGTTTCGGAGTTAGGGTTTCCTGAGAATGCACCACCCACAGCAACGTTAAGGATCATATAGAAAGGATTGTCATTAAAAACCCATTCTCCTGTAACATCCTCTGGAGTTAGCTGTTGATATAATACATCATCTACATAATAATTGATGTAATTAGGACCCCACTCTACTCCGAATACATGGAATTCAGTGTCATAACGACCATTGGTCAATTCGTAGTCTTTTCCTATTGACTGACCTGCTGAATATCCTGGACCATGCACACTACCTTTGATGATAGTTGGTTGGTCCCCTCTGTTCTCCATGATATCGATTTCACCTCTTTGAGGCCAAGTTGTAGAGTTTGTTCCTAACATCCAGAAAGCTGGCCATAAACCTTGTCCCCATGGTAATTTGATACTTGCCTCAAATCTTCCATATGCCTGTTGTAGTTGACCACTAGCACTTGTATTAATTCTTGCAGATGTATAATTACGCCCATCTAATTGTTCTTGACGTGCTGTAATTTTCAACATTCCGTTTTCAACAACAACATTTTCTGGTCTACCTGTATAAGTTTGTAGTTCATTATTTCCCCATCCTGGTATTCCTTGAGCTGTACCATCGCCAGTAACGATAGTCCATTTTGAGGCATCGGGAGCACCACTGCCATCAAAGTTGTCTTCCCATACTAAATTGGTGAAATTTACTACTGTTTGTGTTTCGTCTGGGTCACAACTGTTGAATGTCATAGCAACTACGACTGCCAACAGAACTAATCCAATTTTACTTGTGATTCTATCTATTTTTTTCATTGGATTCAATTTTTAGTTTACGATTCTAATATCATCGAAATAATACGTAGTTCCATCTCCTGGTAAGTTCACGACAAATTCCATGAACACAACTACTCGATCATAGTTTGAAGCTGGATCTACTAGTCCTGTAAAGTCAAATGTTAACTCTTCCCACTGGTTCGTTACTGTGGTGTTGACATCTACAAATTGTTGAGCTGTTCCACTTGGACTCTCTACTGCTAATCTGATTGGTATTCCTGCTTTCGGAGACCAAACTTTCATCGATATTCTCTGTGATTGAGAGAAATCAATTGGTACGTCGGTATCCACAAATGTTCCAGCAAAGAATTGAGATCCATTTGTTTTTGTGGTTCTCATAACAGTTGCAGAGGTATTCGCTCCTGTCTGATCTGGATTTGTTTCAATCGCAGAATCAGCTCCTTCAAATCCTAAGAATGCGTAATTTGCAGGATTCGAAAGCTCAAAGTCTAATGGCAACTCAACCGTTTGAGGTGCAATACTAGTTCCATCATTTCTGTAGAAGAACATATTATCTACATAGAAGTTTGCAGGTGGATTTCCAGGACCATCACCAGACAATACGATCTGTCCTAAATTTGTTTTAGGGCTCAGTCCTGTAATGTCCATATCGATCTGGATCCATTGATCTGCTTGGTTTCCTAATTGGAAATCTTCGAAGATAGTAGTATCATCACCACCACCAAATGCTCCATCTGCGCCGAAGTCTACAATGGCTACTCTTAAGTCTGCATTTGCAGGAATTGAACCTGGTACAAACACGTCCATATGGAAGTCTGTTGCCAATTTCGCATTGATAGTAGGTACATTCTGATTGAACTCGATTCCAACAAAATTGAAGTTTTCGTAGTTCAATACATTATCACCATTTACATTAAAGTCATTCGATGTAGTTGTTTGAAATGGTAAATAGAATCCATTGTAAAAATCTACAGGCTCATTGGTGTAATTATCACTAAAAATAGAGATTACACTTGCTGCAGGATTTGATGGAGTTGGAGCTGCTGTATAAGGTCCTTGCGAAATAATCGTTAAAGATCCTTGTGCATCTATTCCATTTATATTTCCGTTAATTACAGTCGTACCAGCTCCAGAAATGCTCACTTGACCGTTTCCATCTACAGTAGCTACTCCAGAATTTGAAGTGCTAAAGGTAAAATAGTCTGGAGATACATTTACAGTTACATTCTGACCGCTTCCTAGGTTGAAAGTTTCCGATAAACCGGCTACTGACGTTGAAACTCCAATAAAGGTTTCTGTCGTCAAGTCTTGACCACCTAAGATCAATGGTCTTGGCTGACCGATAGTTCCTAAATTTTCAAATTTCAGCTCATCTATCCACATAGAGTATCCACCACCATTCATAGGTGTAGCTACCAACCAGAACATTCCTCTTTCTTGTACTAATTTAGAAGCATCAGGAATTGGGATGGTTACTTTTTGCCAAGTTGTTCCAATTTCGAAACCTGGTCTTGAAACTTGAAAATTACTCGTTTCACTCTGTCCGAAACCGAATTGCTCGATTACTGCAAACTGTGATCCTTTCACCCAAAAGGTCAAAGCATCATATCCAGACAAATCTCTTCCTGCTCCATCAACTCTAAAGAAAGCTCCAGCATATGATCCACCTGGGTCATTTGCATTAGGAACGTCAATTCTTAAAGAAGCTGTTCCTTCAAAACGAACTTCAGTATCTACTTCAAAAATATCAGGCTTAGCAAAACCATCTCCGTACGGGAAATAGAAATCTGTTCCCATACCTATGAAGTTATCTGTAAAGATCTCTGCTGTTGTATCAAACGTCGCTAATACCGCGTCGTCTGAAATATCTCTTTCACATCCTGCCAATGTTAGCCCTAAAAGCGCTAAAGGAAGGACGATTTTTGATTGTATATATTTTAATGTTTTCATCCTGAATTTTTTATTGTCCGATGTTAATGTGAATATACGTTCTAATCTCCCATTCTGAACCGTTAGGGAATCCTACAGGACTTAATGGTGGTACTCCAAATGGTGGTGCTTGTAAAGGAGAAAATCTTGGAGAATTCTCATTTAACGAACGCCATGTTCCTCTTACACCCACAGTCGTACTAGGTAGGACAAACCAGTCTGGTTTTCCTAAGGTAGTAGAGAAGTCTAACATTAACTGTAATGGGAAAGTTAAGTTGAAATCTCTATGGTAATCAAAAGGTCCCCAGTCATTTACTTTAACTGCAGTGTTGATTTTGATCTTGTTCAAGATCATTCTAATATCTCCTCCAAAACGTTTAATCTCTCTTGTGCTATCTCCGTTAGCTTGACCATTTCCGTAGTAGAAGTTTCCAATAATTCCAAAGTCAGGGCTAATTTTAGACACCATTCTAGAATGTACTTCCCAAAGATCAAGTGCTGGCGCTGAATTAGGGAAGGCAAAGAATGTACGATCTGCTTGGAAACCGATATGAGCATCCATAGTAGTAGGTAAGTGTCTGTATACGAAACCAAGGTTAGCAGCAAATTTTGCGTCTTCAGCTCTATCGTTGTCCCATTCATACATAAATGAACCTGGCGTTGGATCATAAGTTAATAAGATCTCTCCTGCAGTGGTTTCTCTGTTCCATCTTACTGCGAATGGATCATCAATTACGTTACGCAATCTACCTGGTGCATTCACTCCATTTGGCATTGGATCCACCAAAGGTTGTTGCCACATAAAGTTTGGTGCAATCTGGAATTTACCAGTATTCCATGCAAAACCTGTTAAGAAGTTAGAGAGGTTTCCACTACCGATATCTTTTAATTTCCATCCTGTGAAGGTCATTGTTTGGTCAGCACCACCATTGGCAACTAATCCCATTACTCCTCCTTGTGCATACCAATTAAAAGTTCCTTTTTGGTAAGTGATTTTTGCTTTTCCTCCCCAGTTGTCTGAAGATTTTACTCTGTCTACAACCACGTTTCCATTGTCATCAATATCTTGATAGCTAGCACCATTTAATGGAGCACCACCCCACATACCACCGAAGGTAAATTCGAAGTGACCTAATTTTCTTTCTAAAACAAGAGAAGCTCTTTCCATTGGGAAAGCAGGAATAATACCTGATCTAACTTGATTTTGATTTAGGACACGACGACCAGTAGTCGGGTCTATAATAATATCTGTTTCGAAATCTCTGTGATAAATCGCAGCTACATTCCAATGTCCGATTTTCTTTTCGTACTTGAATAACATCGTTGGGTTAGCTCCCCACCATAATTGAGGTCCAATCGCTGCTTTCATTCCTTCAAAAGCACCTTTACCATCAAGTTCAAATCCTAAGATCTCTCCTCCATAAATATCGAGGTTAGGACCATAGTTTGCTTCTGGATAGAATCCGAAGAAGTCTCCTTCATAACCCCAGTGATAATGACCTGTACGATAGAAACCTCTAAGATCGAAGTCTTCAGCCTTCCACTCAAATTCGGCATTGTAAACGTTTACACGGTTTACATCTCCCAACACAACATTACCATTATCTGTATTAACACTTACATTTCTTGCTCTGTTTTCCCAGAAAATTTCATCAATTGGATTTTCCGCAACTCTACCAATAACATTGAAGTTAACGTTGGCTCTCATATTAGGAGAAGGATTCCCTTCAAAACCAATGAAATAAGATTGCATGTGGTCGAACCCTAGTTGATTTGGGAAAGTACCTGCATCTGGATCTGCTGTTTCCGGAGTAGTAATTAGACTACCTCCAGTTTGGAAGGTTGTAAATCTAGCTTGAAGATTACTAACGCGTAGTTTCGCTCCAGCACCACCACCACTTAAGGCTGCTTTGTCACCTCTTGCTCTCAAAACCGCATCCATAAGATTGATTCCACTAAAGTGCAAATCTAATGATGCTTTGTTGGCTCCGAGATTAAAAGGGTTGTATTGGTGAGCTTTTTTCAATGCGTAATAGGCAGCTCTCGGATAAAGATCGTATAAACCTCTTTCGTTGGTTGGTCCTTTTGCACAAATACCAAACCACTCTTCGTTCATGTTGTTCTTACCATCTTTAAAATCGCTTTGGTAACCACCGTTTGCCCAAGAGGCGTTATTATCGTGAACATCTAAATTCTTCGTTTGTCCATATTTCCACCATCCATCACTGAACTGGAATGTGAATCCTCCAATAGAGTTATTAGATTTACCCATTCCGGCAGCATTCTCATATATCTCTTTCCAGTTCTCTACCATGTAGTATGCTTGAGACCTTTGATCTTCAGCATTATTGATAGCGTTGAATGCATCAGCACCAAACTCTGTAAACATTACAGGCTTGTCTAAATTGGTTCTTACAGTTTCGAACATGTCGGTAAAAGAAGGACCACGATAAGAGTTTACACCATAAATATCTACATCTGGACATTCTTCAGCAACTATATCAATGAATAATACATCTCCGTTACAGATTGCCATTGGGTGATTAGGATCAATCGCCTTCATAGCTTTCACGGCATCATTCATTAACTTATACATGGGTCTACCACGATTTTCTCCCACAGCTCTTTTTTGCTCTTCACCTTCAGGGAAATCTTCAGTTTCCGCACCAGCCCAGAAAAGTCCGTAGTTGTTCTCGTTTCCTAATAAGAATAACAGAAGACCTGGAGTGTCTTTGTAATCCTGAACAAGCTTTGTTGCTTCACTCATTAACAATTTCTGAGTGTCAGGATCTGAATAATCCGTAATCGCAACCCAAGCACCGTTGATAGTTAACCCATAACGACCGAATGAATGGTTCAACATAGTATAGATTCCGTAGTTCTCGTAGATATACTGAATCCATTTAGGCTGAACACCTGTATACATTCTAACCGTGTTAACTCCCATGTTTTGGAGCAATGCCATTTCTGCGTCTAACGCGGCCTTGATCACATCATCTGATTGGTTCCATAAACTGTAAGAAAAATTCGTCCCAATAGGGAAGTAATCCCAGTTCATACCATTAATCATAAATTTCTCGCCATCTACCACTAAAGTGTGTCCAGATCCATCTTTGTTTACAGCAACTTTGTTTGACTGACCAAAAATAAAACTAGTACATAATAGAAATAACAGCGTTAAAAGATTGTTTTTCATGTTGTTAAATTTAAGTTCGTTAACACCCTAAAATAAAGCGTGATGTTAAATTTAATGTTAAGGTTTGATGATTTAGAAAATAAAACCACAATAAAAAACATACATTTCAAAAAAATGATGGAAATTTTACGGATTGTGCAATATAAACCCTTTGTTTATAGGGGATTATTAGTGTTTTTAAAGGTTCTTTAATTACTTATAATCCTCACATGTTGTAGTAATGTATAGGTATTAACAAGTCATTTTAGCGCTATAGACCCAAAATATAGTTCGTTAAACTGGCTTCATGAGGCAAATTCATCTTTTTACGTAATCGATACCGTTTTACTTCTACACTTCTTAAAGAGATGTTTAAAAGTGGTGCAATTTCTTTGGAGGACAGATTCAATCTAAGATAGGTGCAAAGTCTTAGGTCATTTGACGTAAGGTTAGGATGGCTTCCTTTTAATATTTTAATGAAATCTTTATCGGTATTATTGAACGCTTCTTCAAATAATTTCCAGTCGTCGGTTGTGTTAAGATTCTTATTGATCATCTTTACCACCTTAGTAACATCTTCTAAGTTTTTAGCGGTTCCTAGATCTTTTTTAATGGTTCCTAATAACTCGTTTCTCTTTACTAAGTTCATGGCAGTCATTCCTAATTCACGATTTTTTGCATCGATATCCTTTTGAAGGTCAAGGTTTCGATAATGCATGAGCTGCTGCTCATTTTCCAGTTGTTTGATCTCAAGTTCCTTTTCTTTTTGCTTTAATAGTACTCTTCGTTGTTTGCGATAATAGTTTCTATGCAACATATGGAACAACAGAACCATTAAGATTCCCATAGAAAAGTAAATAACGATGGCATATAATTGCAAATACCAAGGTTTACCTATGATAAATTCATATTGAATTTCGTTTTGTGCTTTTACATCTCCAACTTTGGCACGAGCCTCTAATACATATTTACCATAAGGTAAGTTATCAAAAGCAGCGTCAGAATTACTAGACCATTCACTCCAATTATCGTTAAAACCAACTAATCTATATTGATAAGAAGAAGGGAGGTATTTACTATAGTCGGATATACTAAATGAGAATATAAGATGATTTTCATCTGGCTCTAACTCCTCGGTAGAACCAGATAAAGTCATAGGAGTAGGGTCAGAATTTAATTTATTAGCACTTGCGTTATTCAAAGAGATTGAATAATTCAGTTTTTCGTGCACATTAAGTCCAGTTATGATATAACCTCCTGTTGTACCGATGAGATATCTTTCCTCACCGAGATAAAGAATATTCTCGTATCCTTCTTTTGTTTCTCTTATACCTTGAGGCAATGGAAGTATGGACAATTTTAGATCTGAACTCAAACTTGCTTTTTCAGCGAAGGCTATATTATTATTGGTAAAGGCAAAAAGCTTATTGTTTGTACTTATTAATTTCCCTGATATATATTGGTTTTCAGTGTATAAACTACTTAATGTACTGTCCTTCTTAAAATCTTTAAGAGATTCTTCATAATAGAAAATACCTTTATCAGAACCATAGATGATCCTGTCGTTGTAAGTTGTTAGACTAGATTTAATACTTTTATCAACACTGGTTTTTTGATAGGAAATGACCTTAGTATAATTAGTATCAATTTCTACTTTATAAACTCCTTTGTGTTCATGGCTAATTAGAAGGTTATTATCATCAATAAACTCGATGTATCTTGAGGAAATATCAAATCCGGCTAGCTTATTTCTAAACTTCCATTGTCCGTTTTTAAACTCCAGAATGTATAAACCATTATAATTT
Source organism: uncultured Flavobacterium sp. (assembly GCA_964505885.1). Lineage (GTDB taxonomy): Bacteria > Bacteroidota > Bacteroidia > Flavobacteriales > Flavobacteriaceae > Polaribacter. The sequence continues at coordinate 74,967 of CAZDKB010000001.1, read as the reverse complement.
CCTTGAATCAATAAATTAGGTTGATTTTTGATCTCTCGAATTTGCCATGCCCCAGTTTCAGCTGATATTTGTTTTGCTGATGCACCTTGAATGATAAAGGTTCCATTATCATGACCACAGAATAATTGGCCTTTAATTTTTTTCAATGACCAAACTTGTCCTTCAGTTTTATCGACAAACTGAATTGGGCTGTCATCCTTTGTATTTTTATAAAACAGGCCTTGATTTGTTCCTAAATAGAGTGTTTCACCATCCAAATAAGAGGTATAGACTGTCCCTAAAACTCCCAAATTATCTTTATAAACCCTAAAGGGTGCATTAAAGTTTATATTATTTACACCGTGATCTAAACCTAACCAGACATTTCCATTTTGATCTTCGAATAAAGAAAGGATCGTATTATCAGCTAAGCCGTTTTGTTGATTCATGCGGCAGACGATCTTTTGATCTTTATCAATGTAAATCAATCCATTGGACACTGTACCTAATACGTAACTTCCATTTTGTAATTTAATACTGTTGTAAGTACTGTATCTACTTAATTCCCTATTTAAAGAAACGTTCCAAGGAGTTAAATTTCCATTGGACAAAATGAAAAAGCCATCTTCCTTGGTTTGAACTAATAGTTTTTTGTTGTCTATAAACATATTGACAACTATTCTATCTTTTAGCAAAGGATGCCGACTAATAAGTAGCTCTTGACCTCCCTCAAATTTGAAGATTCCTTGATTAAACTT
>CAZDKB010000001.1:26907-74220 GCA_964505885.1 uncultured Flavobacterium sp. | reverse complement strand
TTCTCAACTTTATAAATCTTAGTAATTCTGGTCTCAGATTCAATGATGTTGAACTCACTACTTCGTGTATTGTATATGTAAATACGATCTAAAGATTGAAATAGGATGTATTGTTCAAGTTTGAGAATGTTCCAGAATTCTTCGTCTTCTTTGAGTTGTAAACCTTTTTCTTTAACCAAAGAAGTGTATTGAAGAGTGCCGAATTTATCTGTTTCCCAAAACCCGAAGTCCATATAACAACCCGTGAACACTTTTCCATCGATATACTTTACCGATCTGGTAATTGATGAATTGGGACTATTATAAAGCTTCCATTTTGCACCGTTATAGCTTAACAACCCTTTATTATTAGCTATAAAAATTGATTGATCCGTACTTTGAGTTATCGCCCAATTTTGATCTTCTGCTCCATAAATCTCTGGCATAAAGGTCTCGATTGGAGGTAGTTCTTGAGCAAGAGCAGAACTGGATATCAGAATAAATAAAAAGGAAATAAGTCTCTTAAACATCACTTACATTTAGGCGTTATAATCATTTACATAGTTCATTTCAGTGAAATCGAAAGTGGACTTTGTAGGGGTTGTTAAATCTCTAGAGATGGCTAAAAATAAGGAAATTACTTTAATGTGTATAGTGAAAGTTTTGTTAGAATTGAAAAACTATACGAGATTGTAGGGTATTTTAAGAGACCTCAACAAAAGAAAAAACTCCTTTTTCAAACAAGAAAAAGGAGTTTAATTATTGTTGTAAACTTACTTTTTTTTAATAATCTACAATTGTAAACCACCAAGTAAATTCGCCATTTCCATCTATTGTATTTAGAACAAGTTCACCAGGGACACTTCTATCAAAGATTTTATAAGTGTGATCACCACCTGTATAATATCCGATGAATCCATCACCAGTTAAATTTAAGGTTTCAACACCACCTGGAGCTGTTAAGAACCAGTTTTCGTTATAGTCATCCCAAGGGAAGTTCAATACGTCTGCACCGTCAATAGTACCCGCACCACTATTTCCAAGATCATTATAGATTAATGGATCTCTTCCGAAAATATCACCGGTTGGATCATTACCTCCAGAATCATTAGTAGCATCCGTGATGTGAGTAAATGTTCCATCTACGTTAAAGATATAACGATCATTATACATTCCTACACCTGCTTTTGTACCAGAACCTGCACTAAACCACTGTCCGAAGAAATTTTGAAAATCTGGATTACTTGGAGGAGGTCCAAGACCAAAGTGGCTATCACTTTCTTCTTTGATTCTCCAAGTCTTCGTGGCACCACCATGTAACTTGTCTAATAAAGCTGGTGGTGGTGAGTAGGTAGATAATACATCAACCTGAATACTTGCTGATGAAGAAGCCCCACCTGTACCCACAGCAACAACAGTTACTGTGTAGGTGTTCACTCCTAAATTAGCAAAACTATACGATTGCATTCCCGATGGAGAGGCTGTACGAGATCCATTGTACACATAGGTAAATGTAATCGCATCATCTGCTGTAGCTGTGAAATGCACAACTCCAGACCCATCTCCGTTAGGATTATTTGCGTCTGCTCCTTCAATAACAGCTGAAATCTGAATATTACTTGGAGCTAAAATGTCGCCAAATACTTGATCTTCATCTTGACAGCCCACAAAAACAAGGGTAGTTAAGACTAGTATACTAAGGATATATTTAAAATTTTTCATAATAATCATATTTTAATAGTAGTCAACATTATCAATGTAAGCCGTTACATGGTCACCATTATTTTCACCATTAACTTGGATCACTACCTTGTCTAGGTCCGTACGATCAATTGGATCTGGATCTGTTCCTGTAAAGTTGATGTTCATCCAGTTATCATTGACAAAGTCAAAAGTTAAAATTTGCCACTGATCTAACACGATATTCTTCACAATTTCTGTTTGTGTTTGCCATGAGTTACCACCTAAATCACTATTCTGTAGCTTGAGTGAAACTTGATTGTTCTGAGTTCCAGTTATACTAGATGAAGGAACATAGATTTTTATAGAGAAAGTACTCTTGTCTGCAATATTGAATTTCTGTCCTGCTGTAAATTGAACATTCGCGAATGTTCCACCAGTATCTGTATATTCTAATACAGTCGCTGAGTTGTTACCAGCATCTACGAATGGATTTGCAAATGCAGTATCCGCTCCAGCGGCATCACCAGCCCAAGTTGTAATATTACCAAACCCTTCAAACCCATCTTTAACAAATGGAGGAAGTTCTGGAATCTGAGCGAGCCCGTAATAGAAATCGTCGATATAAGCAGTTACATTATCGTTGTTATTCTCGCCATTTACTTGAATTACTACTTTATCAAGATCTGTACGATCTACAGGATCAGGATCTGTTCCTGTGAAATTGATATTGATCCAGTTGTCATTCACAAAGTCGAATGTTACTGTCTGCCATTGGTCTAAGACAATATCCTTTATAATCTCAGTTTGAGTTTGCCAAGAATTTCCTCCTAAATCACTGTTCTGTAATTTCAAGGATACTTGGTTGTTTTGAGTACCAGTAACACTTGAAGATGGAACATAAATCTTGATAGAGAATACACTCTGACCATTCATCAAATCAAATTTCTGTGGCCCTGTAAACTGAACATTGGCGAATTGCCCTCCTGTATCGGTATATTCTAATACATTTTCAGAGAAGTTTCCTGCATTGTTTGCAGGGTTTGCAATCACATTTGCTCCCGCAGCATCACCAGTCCATCCTAATCCAGCTCCTTCAAAATCATCAGATAAGATTGGAGGTGAAGCTCCAGCTGGGGCTTTCCAGAAATAGAAGTTATCTAGGTAAACTACAGGAGAAACTCCATCAGAATCGAAGATCAATTGCGTGATCTTTTCTTTATTCGCTAGATCTCCTTGATCAAATTCTGTCATCGGAATGTCAATACTTTGCCAAGATCCGTCGACTGTAGTTCCGAAAGAAGCGATATCTTCTCCACCATCAACAGTGTTTACGATCTTCATAAGTAATTCATTGGTTTGTCCTTGTGGAACCCAATAATCAATATGCATCATTTCCATTTGAGAAAGATCAACTCCTGCAGCATAGTTTGTAACAATTCCCATAAAGTCTACAGATGTTATTTTCCAAACATTGTCAGAGTCAACTGTTGTTGCTTCGAATCCTCCGATACCAGACCAGGTTGTTGGTAATTCATCTAAAGTAACGTCATCATAAGCATCACTAAAGATAGAAACAACGTCTGTGGCATTTCTAGGTGGTGGAGTGTTTGCAGTATCTAATGGTGAAAGAATTTCTGTTACTTCAAAGTCTACAGTATATTCTGTAACCTCAATAGCCGCCCCTTTAACTACAACTCTCAAAGAGTAAGTTCCAGCAGATGGATATTGATAAGAAACGGTATCACCGATGTTCCCGCTTACTGGATCAGTTGATGCAGGGTCTCCTGTATAGAAGTCATACATCGTAGCAAAATCAGCATTAACGGTAACATTAACTTGTTTAGAAATGTTTGCGTCGTTTTCAATGACTACAACAAGGTTAGAAGGTGCCTGAAAAGAAACAACTAATTGCTGTGAAGCTTCGTTGCTTTCTCCATTCACATTATACGCTACAATTCTAACCGAATAAGTACCCTCTGCGAAAATATGGTCAGCTCCTTCACCAGGTAAAAGAACCGCTGGGTCGTCTGTACCATCGCCAAAATAAACTTCGAACGATACAGCATTTCTAGCAGCTGGGGTTATGGTAACCAAACCAGTGTTATCCTGTGTAATATTGTAAGCAGCAGTAATTTCAATTGGTAACGCCGCTTCATCTACAAAACTTAAATCTACACTATCCTCACAGCTTATCATTACTAATAAGACCAATAGCGGATTAAGTATTTTCTTTAAATATTTCATCATAATCGTTTTTTAGTATCCTGGATTTTGAGCCCAATTATTACCTGCTAACTGAATTTCGATATCTGGAATTGGAAATAATTCATGTTTTCCAGAAACAAAGCCAGGGATTTCTGCAGCAGCTCTTCCTGTTCTTACCAGATCAAAAAATCTGTGTCCTTCTCCTACAAGCTCTATTCTTCTTTCATTGTAAATAGAGGTTGTTAATGCAGATCCTGAAGATGTGATATCATGATTCATATCTCCAAATCCTCTTCTTCTTACTTGGTTCAAATAATCCAATGCTCTAGCGTCGCTAATTCCACCTCTATTTAAAGCTTCAGCAGCCATAAGAAGTACATCAGCATATCTAATTGCTCTATAATTGTTTGGATTTGTCAAATTCAAATCACCTTGAGCAGTTGTGCTTCTTTTTCTAGGAATATATTTTCTATTGAAGAATCCTGTGTGCTCAAAACCTGTACCGTAAGTCGCACCTGTTTGTGTTGCCCATGCATCGATATCTAAAATAGCAATATCTCTTCTTGGATCGTCCGTTTCGAAAGCGTCGTAAGCTTCTTGCACAGGTACGTTGAAACTAAACCCAGAAGTAAAATCTGGACCATCATAATTTCTTACACCGTTGAAACCTACAGCAACATTTCCTTCAGAACACTGTAAACATCCGAAACCAGCTCCTTGCTCATCAGTATACTGAATCTCGAAAATAGAACCAGGACCGTTCTCTCCTTCTTCTTCCCAGATAGAGGCATAATCAGAGGCTAAGCTATAAGGCCCAGCGTTGATCAAATTCTCTAATGTGGTTGCAGCTTCTGAAAATTTATCTTGATAAAGATAGGCTTTACCTAATAAAGCTTGTGCAGCTCCTTTTGTAACTCTACCTGCTTCTGATTGAACATAAGGTAAATTATCTGCTGCATACTGAAGATCAGCTTCAATTTGAGCATAAATTTCACTCACAGGAGTTCTTTCAGCAGCGGTCTCTTCTCCAAATAAGATTTGCTTATCTACAGATAACGGAACTGCACCGAACCATTTTACTAATTCAAAATAGTAATATGCTCTTAAGAATCTTGCCTGAGCTATTACTTGTTCTCTACCGTTAAAATCGGTTTTATCTTGGAACTCTAAAATGAAGTTTGCTCTGTTTACACCGGCAAACATCCAGTTCCAAATATCTCTTAGATTTGAATTCACGGGAGTGTGAATCATATCATCTATCTCTTGAATACCAATTACGTCTGTCGCACTTTCACCCCCTGCTAACGTGTTGTCTGAAGCAATCTCTCCAAGCATAACATTAATATAAGAAGCCTGTAAAAGATCATATGCTCCCACTAAGGCTGCTTGATAATCTGCTTCTGAGGTAAAAAAGTTGTCTGAAGTTACATCACCAGACTCAACATCAATGAAATCATCACTACACGATGTGATCATGGTGAAAGACAGAAGTACTACTGAAATTTTTAAATATAATTTTTTCATTTTTCTTCTTTTAAAAATTAACATTGAATCCTAATAAGAATGTCTTCGGCGTAGGATAGAATCCTTGATCGATACCACCTCCAATTGGCGCACCATTTGAAGTAGTTGGATCGAAACCTCTATATTCAGTTAAGGTAAACAGGTTGGTAGCAGAAAGATAAATTCTTGCCTTGTCGAATCCTATTTTAGTTAACATATCATCACTTAGGTTATATCCTAATTGTACATTTTGAAGTCTTACAAAAGATCCGTCCTCTACGTAGAAATCAGAGAATAAACTGTTGCTATTCGCTCCAGTTGTTACTCTAGGGAATGTTGTACTTGTTCCTTCACCTGTCCAACGATCTAAGTAGTATACACTTCTATTGGTCAATGGTTGATTTCTTTCGTAGTTACGTACAATCTCGTTTCCGATAGATGCAAATGCATACATGTTGAAATCAAAATTCTTATAGTTAAAGGTCAAGTTTAATCCCATTGTGATATCTGCGATTGGATCTCCAATATAAACTCTATCATTGTTGTTGATCACGCCATCTCCGTTCTGATCAACATATCTCAAATCACCAGGAGCTGCGTTCACTTGCGTTGCATGTGAGTTTACTTCTGATTGATTTTGGAAGATTCCGTCTGTCTGTAAACCGTAGAAATATCCAATTGGGAAACCAGCCTCCATTCTTGATGGTGGCTCTTGTCCAACTCCGAAAGCTCCACCTTGAAGAATTCCAGTATCAGAACCTACAAAAGTTACTTCGTTATCTAGGGTCGTAAAGTTATAGTTCAAATTAAAGTTGAAATCGTCAGTAATATCTTCTCCATAAGAAATAGAGAATTCAATACCTTGGTTAACTACTGTTCCAGCGTTTACAATCGGACCTCCAGAACCAGGAGCACTAGAACCTAAGATTCCAGATACTTCAGGGTTTACAAGTAAGTCTTCTGTTTCTTTGTGGAAATAGTCAACTGTAATATCAACTTTATCGAATAGACCTATATCAAATCCAACATCAAATGGCTTTTGCTTTTCCCATCTGATTTCTGGGTTTGCAATAGCTCCTAAAGCTTGTCCGAATGCTAATTGTTGATTGAATACATATTCTCCTTCTCCATTTAATAAGGATACAAAGCGGAATGATGGAATTCTATCGTTACCGATGATACCATAACTTGCTCTTATCTTCAAGAAGTTAATTACAGAGTTATCTTCTAAGAAAGGCTCATCTGAAGCGATCCATCCTAAAGACCCTGTTGGGAAATATCCAAATTTATTCTTAGGACCGAAGTTTGATGATCCATCACGTCTTACAACAGCAGATAATAAGTATTTTCCTTTGAAAGTATATTGAACTCTTGCGAAGTAAGATAATAATCTACTGTCGAAGAATCTTGAAGCTCTTCCAGCAATCGCTAAGTTGTCTTGAGAACTATCAGCAGTTGCTACAGAGTAGTCGCGGAATCTTGTCCCGTTTGCTCCGAATCCAAGCTCATTTTGAAGATTTACTCCTTGAGATCTAAATACAGAAGTACCGATTAAGGCTTTTACATCATGATCTTCTCCAAATACTCTTTCGTATCTGATAAATGCATCAAATGTGTAATCTTTAAATTCTTGTTTGATCTCTCCTACAGTAGAAGTGTTGTTTCCATCAATAAGATCTGCAATATCATTTACGGTATTGAAAACCTTTCCACCTCCATAGTATTGCTCTGGAGAGTAAAACTTAGTTCTAACTGTAGAGTGGTTGAACTGAATTCTTGTTTCACCACTTAAATAGTCATCAACTTTGTAGTTCAAACCATAAGCTCCAGAGAAACGATCTACATTCGTTAAGTTGAATGTGTTTTCAGCCTGCGCAACAGGATTTACTACCTCAATACCTACTCCAGTTGTTGGAGCCAATGATAAATCTCCATTAGCATCATAAACTGGCGTTGTTGCAGGCATGTTCACCGCATTAAATAGAACAGATCCTAAAGCATTCTCAGCTAAGGTTCTGTTGTCTGTACGCGTGTAAAGATTTGTTGATGTAAATTTTAATTTTTCAGTAAGCTGTGTGTCAAAGTTAAACTTCGCAGTTGTTCTTTGGAAGTTCGACTTTCCAGCCATTACAATACCATCTTGGTTTAAGTAAGAAATACCAAAAGAGTACGTTGATTTCTCAGTACCCTTATTAACGGTAATGTCTGTGCTTGTTTGAAATGCATTGTCGAATACAGCATCTTGCCAATCTGTTCCTTCACCAAGACCTAAAATGTTAGTAAAAGGTAAGGGCTCAGCATTTGCTGCATAAGCTTCGTTCGCTAATAAAGCATACTCCGTTGCATTTAATAATGGAATTCTACGTGTGGTTTGCTGGAAACCAGCATAAGCATTCATGGTCACTTTGAAGTCTGTATTCTTACGACCTCTTTTTGTTGTGATCAAGATTACACCATTTGCACCCCTAACTCCATAGATACCAGCAGTTGCATCCTTTAATACGTTGATTGATTCGATATCTGAAGGGTTGATCACACTAAGATCTTCAATAACACTTCCGTCTACTAAGATGAGCGGGTTGTTATTACCATTCGTAGAGATACCACGAATTCGAATGTTGGATGCAGCACCAGGCGCACCTGATTGCTGAGTAATGTTCACCCCGGCTACCTGTCCTTGTAAGGCTTGCTCAACTCGAGTAGGTTTTAAACTCTCGATAGTCTCACTTCCCAGAACAGAAACGGCACCGGTTACTTCTTTCTTTCGCTGGGTTCCGTACCCCACGACCACAATCTCGTCTAATTTTTCAGCACTTTCTTCAAGCGCTACGTTGATTGTTTCTTTATCTACAACTACTTCTTTGGTCGTGTAACCTAGATAACTAAAAACTAAGATAGATCCTTTCGGAACCGCACTAATTCGATAGTTTCCATCAAAATCAGTTACATCTCCCTTGGAAGAGTTTTTTACAATAACATTTACCCCTAATAAGGTTTCTCCAGTCACTGCATCCGTTACAACACCTTTTACGTTGAACGTCTGAGCGTAGAGAATTACCGAACTAAAAGTCAATGCAATTACAAGAACGAGTCTTCTCATATAAATTTGATTTTGTGATTTTGATAAATATATCTTATTTAATTACGATATCCTTAACAAAATACACTACAAAAAACATACATGATAAAAAAACCACGAATTAGGTGTAAAACCCTTTGTTTTCGGGTCTTTGCGCGATATTAAAGGTGTAAAACGCTTTAAATGTTGTGGTAATGTATGGTTATTTTTCAAATTTGTAGGGGTAAATTAACCTACGAAAACGGTGGAGTAAGTCTGAAATTGGGTCAAATCTGCATTTTGATTTACAATTTGTTAACATTCAAGTAGCTTAGTTGTAGTCATAATTTAGCTTTGGATGTTAAATCCTTCTTAAATGAAATCAGTCCAATAATGCTTTAGGAGACTTACTTGGTTTTTTTTGTAAATTGAGAGTTCAATTTCTAAATCAACTTAATTATGCCAGATTATACATTAAAAGTTAATGGTAAGTCGGTTTCTGTGAATGTAGATGCTGATACACCGTTATTGTGGGTTCTTAGAGACGAACTTGACATGGTCGGCACCAAGTTTGGATGCGGTATTGCTCAATGTGGAGCGTGTACAGTTCATGTAGGAGGTGTTGCCATGAGAAGCTGCTCACTTCCAGTATCAAGGGCCATTGACGAATCGATCACTACAATTGAAGGACTTTCAGAAGATGGATCTCATCCTGTTCAGGAAGCTTGGAAAGAGATTGATGTTCCTCAATGTGGATATTGCCAAGCAGGTCAGATTATGACAGCATCCGCTTTTTTGAAAGAAAATCCAAACCCAACTCGAGAGGAGATCAGGGAGGCAATGCATGGAAATATTTGTAGATGTGCTTCGTATAACAGAATAGAAAAGGCGGTTGAAACGGCTGCTAAGAATTCCTAATCAATAATAGTAGTAATTATGAAAGCTCAAAATAATTCATTAGAATTTAGCAGAAGAAACTTTTTAAGAACCTCAGCCCTTGCTGGAGGAGGTATGTTGATTGGATTCAATCTTTTCACAGCATGTAAACCCGAGGCAAAACCCCCAGTTGATATTTCGAAATTGAACTTTAACGATTTCAACGCCTTTATTAAAATTTCTGATGAAGGTTATGTAACCATTTTTTCTCCTAATCCAGAAATTGGTCAAGGAGTTAAGACTTCAATGCCGATGATCATTGCAGAAGAATTAGATGTAAAATGGGATATGGTAAATGTTGCCCAGGGAGATCTGGACATGGTCAATTTCAAAAGACAAGTAGCTGGAGGAAGCCAGTCGATTAGAAGCGGTTGGGATGCTTTGCGTCAAACAGGAGCTACGGCGAAACAAATGTTGGTAAATGCTGCCGCTGCAAAATGGGGAGTTGATTCCTCAACTTGTTCAGCATCTCAAGGAGTGATTACAAATGCGAATGGTGATACCTTAGGTTATGGAGAAGTTGTAAAAGAAGCAGCTGGATTGGAAGTTCCTGAAAATGTAAAATTAAAAGAACCTTCTGAGTACACGATTATTGGACAAGATGCTAGAAATGTTGATCTTGATAAAATTACCACAGGAAAACCATTGTTTGGATTGGATTATAAAGCCGAAGGAATGGTGTATGCTTCCGTGTTGAGACCACCCGCTTTTGGTCAGAAATTAAAAACCTTTGATGATTCGAAAGCAAGAGCTGTCAATGGAGTCATCGATGTTGTTCAGTTTGGAGAGAAGCTTGCAACACTTAAAGGCCAAGTGAACTTCACTCGTGTGGTAGATAAGGTAGCGGTTATCGCTACAAGCACATGGGCGGCAATGAAAGGCAAAAAAGCCCTTGAAGCTCAATGGGAATATGAAGGAAAACCTGAAAGTACCGAAGATCACGATAAAGAGCTAATGAAGATCTTGAATGGAAAGAAATTCGATGTACGTCGTGAAGATGGAAATGTAAAGAAGGCCTTTGCTCAAGCAGATAAGGTGATCGAGAGAACCTATGAATCTCCATTTTTACCTCATAATTGTATGGAACCAATGAACTTCTATGCTGATATGACAGGAGAAAAAGCTCATTTAGTTGGACCTATTCAAACTCCTGCATGGGCAGCTTCATTAGTTGCTGGGGCATTTGGTAAAAAGCCTGAAGACATTCATCTTGAAATGACACGTATGGGAGGTGGTTTTGGAAGAAGATTGTACGGTGATTTCGTTCTAGAAGCTGCTGAGATCTCAGACAAGATTAAAAAACCTGTGAAGGTTGTTTTTTCAAGAGAAGACGATATGGCTGCAGGAACCTATAGACCTGCTATAAAATACAGAATCGCAGCATCGATCAAAGATGGTAAGATCACCGGATATCATTTGAAGGAAGCCGCTATCAACGGTAATATGTATGGTTTAATTCCAAATTTCTTCCCTGCAGGATGTATCCCAAACTACAAGGTAAGCACCGGCAATTATGTAAGTGATATGACCACAGGTGCTTGGCGAGCTCCTTACACTAATTTCTTAGCTTTTGCAGAGCAAAGTTTCTTTGCAGAGTTAGCTGACGAACTAGGAAAAGACCATCCAAAATTATTGGTAGAATTACTCCAAAAAGTAAAAGGTACTTCAGACGAGAGAATCCAATACTCGGGTCAAAGAATGGAAGACACCATTAAATTAGTCGTAGAAAAATCGAATTGGGGAAAAACATCCGAGGGAACCTTCCAAGGGTTTGCCGCATACTATAGTCATAATACGCACGTGGCTGAGGTAGCTGATGTAGAAATGGTAGATGGAAACCCTGTTGTAAAGAAAGTTACCGTGGCTGTTGATTGTGGAATAGTAGTCAATCCAACAGGTGCTAAGAACCAAGTAGAAGGAGGAGTCTTAGATGGAATTGGTCATGCGATGTATGGCGATTATCAGTTTAAAAACGGTGCTCCTGTAGCAACTAATTTTGATCGTTATAGATTGATTAGAATGATGGAAACCCCTCAAGTTGATGTACATTTTGTGCAAAACGAAAAATCTCCTACTGGATTAGGAGAACCAGGGTTACCTCCAGCGGGTGGTGCTGTTGCCAATGCAATTAATGCCGCAACAAATAATAGGCTATTTAAACAGCCATTTATTCAAGCATTAGATCAAAAGCCAAAAAAGATTTTAGGATAGATTTAATAACTTCTGATAAGCATCAGAGGTATCGACATCAAAATAAGGGGTTTTAGAACGCAGTTTTAAAACCTCTTTTTTATACTTTTCTATTAAAGGTTTAGCACCTTCTTCATTTTTAAGTTTCCCAAGGCTGGAAAACAAAGATTTATCAAAGATTACAGGAACCCCTGAAGTTTCATCATATTCTGTTTGAATTATTCTCTTTCCGGTGCTCTTAGAAAGTTCAATCAAATCTTCATAGTGAGAAGATTCCATTAATGGTAAATCGCTTAAGGTAATCAGAACTCGATCGAACATCTCTTTTTTGCGGATCAATTCAATTCCTTTACTCAATGAACTACCCATTCCTTCTTGCCAGTTTGAATTCATTACAACCTTCACAGGAAGTTCTCTTAATGAAGGGAAAATATCTTTGAAATATGCACCCAATACAACGAAAACTTGCACTTTATCAAGACTTTGGAATTGTTTGATCTTTTCTAAAAGGAGAGTCGAATCCTTATAGGGTAACAACTGCTTTGGTCGTCCCATTCGCTTAGATTCACCTGCGGCAAGAATTAAAATTGCGGTCTTTGACATTACTGATGGATTCCACCGGTTTTGTCTTTCAAAGATACGGGTTTTTGATTTCTAATCACAGTCAAAATTTCAGCAAGTATAGAAATTGCGATTTCTTGAGGGGTTTCAGCACCAATGTTTATACCGGCTGGACCATGTAATCGATCAAAAAATTCATCTGAAATATCTTCATTCCTCTCCAACATTTCATTGATCAATTTCTCGCGTCTTTTGCTCGGACCTAACAATCCGATGTAGGGAACTTCCTTATTTACAATTGCTAACAAATACTTTAGGTCTTTCACATAACTGTGAGTCATAAACATCAAAGCTGTTTGAGAATCGAAGTCTATTTGACCAAATTCTCCTTCATTTATTCCTAAATAGTTTGAAGCACCGGGAAAATTCTCAATCGATTTTGGATCATCAGGTGGAGCGACAATATCGACCTCCCAACCCGTTGATGACGCGTATTTACATAATTGAACCGCATCATGTTCAGATCCTACAATGACCAATTTAAATCCCGGCTTGATCTTTTGCTCGAATGTTTCAAGAAAGTCTTCGGTGTTTTTATGATTTCTCATAGGGAAAGAGGCTTCATTCAAATGAAATGTTGACATTCCATAATGCATATGATTTTCTTCCTTTGAGAAAGTTGAACTAATATTAAATGATCTTCGTGAAGTACATTGCTCTTCAAAAGCTTCATAAAAAGGAGATTCAGGCTGAAAGGGTTCGATCAGTATGAATAAGATTCCTTCACAACCCAATCGATATCTTCCATCGTAAACCATCAACTTTGGTTGATCGGTTTCAAAAACCGATTGCGCCTGACGCAATACTTCCTTTTCAACACAACCCCCACTTACAGCACCAATCATTTTGCCGTCACTCTGCACAGACATTCGTACCCCGGGTCTTCTATAAGATGATCCATCGAGAGAGACTACTGAGGCCAAACAAGTTTTAATTCCTTTTTGTTCAGCAAGCTGAGCAGATCTTATGATGTCCTTGAGTTCGTGAAGCATGTTCCGAAATTACAAATTTTAGCATATTGATACAGTTTTCTCATATTGAAGTTTTGTTAAAAGACAGTAACCAATATAAATTGACGTCTCAATATGATTTGAGACTTACTTTCCAAAGCACAGATAGATATTTCTTATATCTTTGAGAATGAAATTCTTATGAAAATCAATGTTTCCAGATTTTAATATTCATAGTACACCTTTGCTGATCTTAGTTTTGCAAGGACTCATTTTTGTATTCCTTCTTTTTGCAAAATACTTCAGACACAAAAACCCTTCTTACTTGATATTAGCACTGATACTTCTATTAGTTTGTTATCATCAGATCTGTTACACCGTTGGGTTTATGGGTTGGTATAATGAATATAGAACTACCAAGATCAACTATTGGCTTATTCCAATTGCATTGGCATTAGCACCTATGATCTATCTCTATGTGAAGTCGATCACAGCTACTAAGTTTTTCTTCAAAGGAAAAGATTGGTTACATTTTTTAGGAGCTTTTTTAATCATCGCTTTTAGAACTTCTATTTATATATATGACTCTTTACAGCCTGGATTTCATGAAACGCAGAATGGAGTTTTAAAGCTCGCTGTAGATGAACCTATTTTCCTACCGGCTCTATTCTTTGTGGGATCTGGAGCGATGCTTTTGTATTTGGCGTTTACCTTTCAACTGTTCTATAACTATAGGAATAAGATCAAGCAGTATTTCTCAAATACCTATAAACTGGAATTGAATTGGGTTCTGAGTTTTTTGATTGTGTTTACTCTGCATTATTTGTATGGAACGATTCAAACATTGATCAGTGAATTGATCACTCCATTGAGCTATACGCAACAATATTGGCATAACATTTTTATGGCTCTCTTGGTTCTATATGTAGGAATTACAGGCTATTTTACCGATACTTCTAAGCTTAAAAAATTGACCTTCAGCTTTACACCAAATCCTATTAGTATACCTCAATCTGATAAGTCTGCGGATATTCCAAATGAGGAGATAGATAAGCTTGAGAAGTTTATGCTTGAAGACAAACCCTACTTAAATCCTGAATTAAACCTATCAGATCTTGCTGAAGAACTAGACATGACTAGAGCCCAATTATCGCAGGTGATAAATGTGGGTTTCAACAAGAATTTCAACGATTTTGTAAATGGTTTTCGAGTGGATGCATTTAAAGAAAAACTAAACGAAGGTCAGCATAAACAACTCTCTTTACTCGGAATAGCCTACGATTGTGGCTTTAATAGTAAGGCCACTTTTAATAGAGTATTCAAGAAACTTACTCAGAGTTCTCCAACAGAGTTTTTAAATTCTATTTCCTAATTTTTTGACTTCCTGAAGCTAATTCAGTACAAATTAAGACGACTCATATCGTAATCTTAGACGTCTTAGTGCTGAATGAGTCGCTCAGGGCTTGCATGAGTTACATCTTTGTATCATCAAATCGATAAAACACCAACTCATGAAGACGATAATTATTACAACATTAAAAAATTTAACTACACCTATAGTTCAAAAACATTGGTTTGGAGATTTCTTATTTGCCATACCAAGAATCATCTGCGGATTTTTATTAACCTCTAGTTTTGGAGCCGATAAATTTGGAATGCCATGGACACAAACTGCCAATTTAGGATTGTTTGAAGTGGCGGCATGGTTTCCAAAAGATGTTGCAGACTACGGAGGAATCTTCGCTATGTTTCCGGTCTTTTTTGCCTGGATGGGAGCGTTTAGTGAAGCGGTTGGAGGACTAACCTTAATGCTTGGAATTAAGACAAGAATTTCTTCCTTCTTAATTATGTGCACCATGTTAGTAGCCATTTTTATGCAAAAGTGGAACGGACATATTTGGGGAATGCTTCCGGCAATGGGATTCTTATGGGTATCACTTTTCACAATGTATCTGGGTTCTGGAAGATTCGGAATCGATTATTTAATCTCAAAAACTTTTAAAAAATAAAATCATGAAAAGAAGTATATATACATCCGTTTTATTTCTTGCATTAATCATGTCGAGTTGTGTTCAAGAGGAGTACCAAAAGACAGTAACAGTCTACTTAGATATGAATGGAATCGAAAACGTTGGTAAGGTTGGAGTCCGAGGAGATTTTACAGATAAATCGTGGAGAGAAACCATTTCATTAACAGACGAAGATGGTGACGGAATTTATACGGTTACTCTATCCCAAAAAACAGCAGTTTATGGAATTGAATTCAAGTTTGTAAATCAAGGAACTGATTACGAGTTAAAAGATCAACCGAATAGAGAAATCGTATTTGAATACAAACCAGAGACCATAGAATACATAGCAAAATTTAATAACAACACAGACATTAAAATCAATAGAAAATGAAAAAGTTAACAATGCTTTTATTCTTGATCGGATTTTCAGGAATGGCACAAGTAAAAGGAAATAAAGAAATTGAAACAAGAACATTTGAGATTGAGAATCTTGAATTATTGAAAGTAAACTTCTATGCGAACATTATCGTCGATAATTCGACTGAAGAAGCAATGAGCATCACTATGGATAGTAATTTGTTTGATAAGATCAATACAGAAATGGAAGGCAACACTTTACATTTAGATCAAATAAAATGGGTTCAACCTTCACAAGAAGTAGTTATTAAAATTGGACCTCCCAACCTAAAGAGAGTTGAAAAAGGAACTCACAAAACACTAAGAATTGTAAATGTTGATAATGACTATTTAAATATTATGGCTTTTGTAGGAAAGGTTGTTGTAGAAGGCAAGACCAAGCAGTTCAATGTTGGATCGGAAAACGGAACGGTTGATGCCTCTAATTTAAAGGCTGATAATGTTCGTGTGAATATTTGGGGCTGGGGAAACGCAAGCATATATGCAGAGAATGAAGTGTATTCTGTATTAAAGGAGAATGCTAGATTGGAATTGGTAAATACACCAAAACAGTTAAAAGGAGATACCAAGCGATATTTGACAAGAATCGCGAAGGCTGAGAAGTTGGATATCAAATGGATTCAATTCAAGATCAAGAATAATTCATGGAATCGAAATAATTTCTTTGTAGTTGGACCTAAGGCAGATGGTTCCAAGTTTAGTTATGGTTTCCCGATGATGCCAGGAACATCGAGAAAGGAGAAATGGAGTACAGGAACGAAAGTTTATAAAGTAAACAAACTTGGGATAAGAAAACTCCTAGTAACCATAAAGGCAGAAGACGAAGGGAAAATCGTCAAACTCTTTGAAAAAGGATAAGTTAATGAGCTGGCAACCAAAATAGTTGTCAGTTTTTTTATGACAAACTTGTGGTAGGCTATGATTCAATTTGAAGTATCTTTACATTAAAATCAGAAGTATGAGAACGCTTAGTTTATTTATCGCTTTTTTAGTTTCATTTTCCTTTTATGCTCAGCAAAATGATGTATCTACAAACAAATATTGGACACAAGGAAAAGCAGAGGTGAATGTTTACGAATTATCACAGAATAGATATAAAGACAATCACCCTGGAAAGGTTGTGAGTGTTTTTGTAACAGAAGATTTTTTGACGGATAAACAAGTAAAGAACGAGTATTATACAAATCCTAAATCGACATGGACTTTTAAGAATATTCAGCTAAGAAAATTTACAACAGGAATCTACGATTATTCCTTGTTCACTTCAGTCTTTACCCCTATAGATCGAACAAAATTCCCTCAAAGTTTAAAGGTTACTGCTACCTCGCAGGAATGGTGTGGGACTATTTTCACTCAATTGAACTTCAAGGAAAATAAGTATGCTTATCAACAAAGATCTTACTTCGAAAAAGAAGGAGATGTTTCGAGTTCTATCTCTAAAGCTTTTTTAGAAGATGAAGTGTATACAGTATTAAGAATGAATCCAGAGTTGCTGCCTAAAGGAACTTTTCAAATGATTCCTGCTCTGAATTTCATGCAATTAAAACACCTTAAAAATAGAACCTACAAGGCAAACGCAGGAATAAGAACCTATAAAGAGAAGGAGTTCAAAGGAGAAAAGTTGAATGAGTATAGAATCAACTTCCCCGAGTTAAAAAGAGAACTTAGAATCATTTATGAGAATAAAGCCCCATACAAAATCGTGGGTTGGCTAGATACGTTTCCATCGGCATTTGACGGAAAACAGAGAACTACAAAAGCTACACTTAAAGCTCAAAAGATGCTTCCTTATTGGGGACAAAATAGTTTAGCCGATACCAAACTTAGAAAAGAGTTAGGATTAGATTAAAAGAAGATATCCTGAGCCAATCGAAAGGTATTGGCATGGGCTTCTACGATAGTTTTGATCTCTTTAGAGTAACCACCTCCCATACTGCACATAACTGGGATGTTGAAATCTTTGCAGGTTTGAAGAACAAATCGATCGCGTTCTTTACAGCCTTCCATGCTTAAAGAGAGTTTTCCTAATTTATCAGATTCTATTACATCTACACCTGACAAATAATAGATAAAATCAGGTTCTTGTTCCAAAATGAGTTTGGGGAGAGTATTTTTAAGAGTATCTAGATATTCTTTGTCTTCAATTCCGTTTTCTAATGGAATATCTAAATCAGATTGCTCTTTGATAAAAGGGTAGTTGGTCTTTCCGTGCATGGAAAAAGTAAAAACAGAATCATCATCTCTAAAGATCTCGGCAGTCCCATTACCTTGATGTACGTCTAAATCTACGATCAATATTTTTTTGACAAGATCTTTGTATTGTAAATACTTGGCACCAATCGCTTGATCGTTAAACATGCAAAAGCCTTCCCCTCGGTTTGTGAATGCATGATGAGTACCTCCTGCAACATTCATCGCGATCCCATTTTTGAGAGCATATTCACTGGCTTTCATGGTTCCATCTGAGATAACTAATTCTCGTTCTATAAGAAGCTCGCTCAGAGGGAAACCAATTTTTCGGGCTTCTTTATGAGGAAGTGTTAGGTTGAGAAGGTCTGAGACATATTCTGCATCATGAGTCAGAAAGATGTATTTGTTATTAGGAATCTCTGGTTCAAAAAAATTTTCAGGATCACAAGTTCCTTCATGTAATAACTGATAATGCAACAGCTCATATTTCCCCATTGGAAATCGATGCCCCAAAGGCAAAGGATGTCTATAAATGGGATGATAGGCTATTTTGAGCATTAACTAATCTGTTGCCCGTTTTTTACTTCTCTTTCGGGTTCTACAAAGGCTAGTTTACCATCAGGAGTGTCGGTCATTAAGATCATTCCTTGACTCTCAACTCCACGAATCTTTCTTGGAGCTAAATTCGTCAATACTGTCACTTGTTGCCCGATGATCTCTTCTGGTGAAAAGCTTTCTGCAATTCCAGAAACGATGGTTCTAACATCGATTCCGACATCCACTTTAAGCTGAAGTAATTTCTTGGTTTTCGCTACTTTTTCTGCCTCCAAGATGGTTCCTACTCGGATGTCGAGTTTGGTAAAGTCTTCAAATTCGATTGTCTCTTTCTGAGGTTCTACAGGTTTGTTAGCTTGCTCATTCGCTAATTTTGTAGCCTCTAGTTTTTCTAGTTGAGCTATCACAACCTTGTCGTCTATCTTAGAGAACAATAACTCCGACTTTCCAATTTGATGTTCTGGTCTTAGCAATACATCTTTGCTTGAAATATCTTCCCATGACAAACCTTTTTCTTCTCTGCAGAAGTCAATGCAAAGCATCTTCTTTAGTTTCTTCGAAGTAAAGGGTAAGAAAGGTTCAGAAACCACAGACATTCCCGCAGCAATTTGTAATGCTACATACATGATGGTTTTTACTCTTTCTTCATCGGTTTTGATCTTCTTCCAAGGTTCTTCATCAGCGAGATATTTGTTTCCTAATCTTGCTAAGTTCATTAATTCTTGAGAAGCTTCTCTAAAGCGATAGCGTTCAATAGATTTTCCAATAATTCCAGGGAAGTCTTTTAAACTTGCTAAGGTATCTTCATCTACTTCTGTAAAATCTCCAGGCTCTTGTATGATTCCATCGAAGTACTTATGCGTCAATACAACCACTCTATTAATAAAGTTACCGAAGATGGCAACTAACTCATTATTATTTCTAGCTTGGAAATCTTTCCAAGTAAAATCGTTGTCCTTGCTTTCTGGTGCGTTGGCGGTTAACGTATATCTCAATACATCTTCTTGTCCAGGGAATTCTTCCAAATATTCATGCAACCAAACTGCCCAGTTCTTAGAAGTTGACAATTTATTTCCTTCTAGATTTAAGAACTCATTGGCTGGAACGTTCTCTGGAAGTACATAATCACCATGTGCTTTTAGCATAGACGGGAATATGATACAGTGAAAAACAATATTGTCTTTTCCAATAAAGTGAACCAATTTGGTGTCTTCATCTTTCCAATAATCTTCCCAGTTCTTTCCTCCTCTTTCTGCCCATTCTTTGGTTGCAGAAATGTATCCGATAGGAGCATCAAACCACACATACAGAACTTTTCCTTCTCCACCTTCTACTGGAACTGGAATTCCCCAGTCCAAATCTCTTGTTACCGCTCTGGGTCTCAAACCATCTTCCACCCAAGATTTTACTTGCCCGTATACATTGGGTTTCCAATCGTTTTTATGTCCTTCTAAAATCCATTCACGTAAGAAATCTTCATGCTTGTCTAATGGTAAGAACCAGTGTTTTGTAGTCTTTAAGGTTGGCACATTTCCTGTGATCGCCGATTTCGGATTGATCAGATCTGTTGCATTGTGAGAGGTTCCACAGTTTTCACATTGGTCTCCATAGCTTTCTTCAAAGCCACATTTTGGGCAAGTTCCAATCACAAAACGATCGGCTAAGAATTGATTCGCTTGTTCATCATATAATTGCTCGGTCACTTCTTCGATAAACTCACCTTTATCATACAAATTCACAAAGAACTCAGAGGCAGTTTTATGATGAATCTCTGCCGAGGTACGAGAATAATTATCGAAAGAAATACCAAAATCTTGAAAAGACTGCTTGATGATTCCATGGTATTTATCAATGATCTCTTGAGGAGATACACCCTCTTTTTTCGCCTTCATTGGAATCGCAACCCCGTGTTCGTCAGAACCACAGATATAGGCAACATCATTACCAGTTAATCGTAAATATCTAGCATAAATATCAGCAGGGACATATACACCAGCAAGGTGCCCAATATGAATTGGACCGTTGGTATAAGGTAACGCAGCTGTAATGGTATATCGTTTCGACATAGTTTCCGTTTGAGCGCGTAAAATTACGGATTTTAGAATAAGTTTCTCCCTGTTTTACTGGAGAATAATTGACCTACTGTAGTGAGACTTACCTACAGAAATTCGATAGATATATTGCCCAGGGTACAACCTTCTTTTTGCAGCTTGTTTGATATTGATCACATGAACTCCTTCAAATAAAATCTCATTCTTCAAGGTGGCCACTTCTTGTCCCAAAATATTAAAGAGTTTAACCACGGTGTGTTGGGTGTTCAAATTGGTGATCTTTATGGAGACTTGGTCATTTTCATATAAAGGGGTGTGAGAGAAGGTGCGCTGAAGATCAATAGGATCAACACTCAAGGAGTCACAACTAAATCCAAGATCTAAAGTTTCAAAAGTTTGACCTAATAGAGCCTGATTAACCGCAGTTGAATCCAAGCAAAGCCAGTCTTGTAATACGGAAGCATAGATCTGTCTAAAATCAATACTATGAATGAGGTTTCCAACTGCGTCAAGATTGCTAAGACTCGGGTGAGTACCCACAAAACCATTGTTATCGATGGCTGGCCCAAACAATAATATCGGAGCTGCGGCACCGTGATCGGTTCCAAAAGATCCGTTCTCATCGGGTCTTCTACCAAATTCGCTAAAGGTCATCGCCAATACATTTTGGTCTTGACCTGTGGTGGCAAGATCGTCGAAAAACAACTTTACCGAGTTGGATAGATTGTTTAAGAGGTCTGCATGATATTGAGCTTGATTCGCATGTGTATCAAATCCATTGATAGTTACCATATAGACCTTAGTTCCAAGATTTCCCTTGATCATTCTAGCTACAATTGCCAATTGTTGACCTAGTTCTTCGTCTAAATAATTAACAGAATTACTGGAACTTACGTATGCTTCATGAATCACTCCTGCGTAATTATACGTTGTATTGGTGGTACCTCTCATGAACGCAAGTTGATCTCCATAGGTACAATTAGGCAGATCCGTCATACTATGTGCTACACCGCTTTCGGCAATATTTTCCAATTGATCTGGATTGGCTACTGAAAAAGCGTAATTGTTGAGTGTGCCATCAAATATTAGGTTTCCAATACTTCCGATCTGAACAGCAGGCGGAACTTCAGGAGGATTTACCAAATAGTCTGGATACAAATCCTCAAAATGTCTTCCTAACCACCCTGTTTGTTCTACATCATTTCCGTCTGTTGAAGCCCAAATATCAGAACCCGAGAAATGAGATAAACTCGAATCATCATATCCTACACCATGAACCACTTTCATGGCACCATCTCCCCACATGGATTGCAGATCACTCATGAAGTTTGGCAAACCAAAATCTGGAGATAGGTTATACAAAGAATTTTGATCTAGTCTAAGAGTCGGTCTAAGATTCGAATAACGATCGTAATCATATATTGGAACGATAGTATTTAGTCCATCGTTACCGCCTTTCAATCTTATTAATACAAGGATTCTATCAGATTCACTTGCCGCCAAAGCTGATGCCAAAGGCGAAGGTCTGGATGCAGAAACACTTTTACTTCCCAACAGGAATGATCCCCCTCCCACAAGACCTAAGGCTTGAAGAAACGACCTTCTACTCCAATGTTTGTGTTCTTGATCGTGGATGTCTTCTTTGACCTTTTTGTATGTTGGTTTATGATCGCACATAGGGGTTACTTTAATTGAAATTCAGGAATCTTTGTAATGTGTATAAGCAATAAAACGATCTGATAGGGAGCAGTATCCCAGTACAAATTCCAGCTTTGGTCGTCATAATAGTTTTGAGGAATATCTCCTTTAAACACATCCGTTGCAATAATATAATCTGACTCTGTATTAAAACCGTTGGGCATAAACCTATCAACGATAGATCGAGTAATAAACTCAGGGTCGATGCTATGATCTGTTAGATCTAAGGCAAAATCTCTCAATTCTTCACGATAATTGTTCCAAGTATACCAGACAAAATTTTCCATTGCTAACCATCTTCCACCAAGGGTGCTGGAGTTGATCCAATCCTGATCTCCTTGCCATCCGGCCACATCTACTGGGTTAAACAATTCTTGTCCACCGATTTCATTGTAATAAAATATCGCTCCGTAATCATCAGGGTTAACCGAAAAATTGGTAATATTTAAATAACTATTTGTAAGGTCATACGGACTCTTAATAATAGTCCCGATTGCTGCATCATCAAAGAAATGCTCACTTTTAAACAAAGTTCTTAGAAGCTCAGCAATATTAAAGTCGACAACAAATGAAGAAGCAAGCTCATCAATAATAGATTCATTGATTTGTGGGCTTACAAAGTATTTATATAATTTCTCACAGATGAATCGAGCTATCAAAGGAGCTCTTTCTTCAAATAGAATATCAATAACATCATCATATCCCCAATTACCGGTTCTTCCAAAAATGGTTTTCTCTGAATTATCAAAAGTACTTGCATCAAATTGGATAGAATCGCAGTAAACATTCGTGTGATTATAACCTGTTAAGGCACGAGAAGTTTCTTCTATATCCTCCTGCGTATAGCCGTTGTCTACCCCTAAAGTGAAGAGTTCATACAATTCTCTTGCATAGTTCTCATTGGGAGCATTATTTGTGTTTTCGAATCCATTCAAATAAACCAACATGGCCTCACTAATTCCTACTTTACGCACAAATTCTTTAAAATCTCCAAGACAGTTACTCTGTAAGAGATTATAATAATGAAACATATAGCTAGAACAGAAATACACCTGAACTTCGGTCACAAAATGGTTATGCCAAAACAAGGACATTCTACCTCGAAGTCCGTCATTTAATAGATCCTTGACTGCGGTAATCCTTAACTCATATTGGTTATCTATGTTTGCCTCGGGAAAATCAAGCCCATTATTTATGTAATCATTATAGTTCCAGTTAGCCCAGACAGGAGCTTCAGTTTGTGGCAAAGCAATTGCCTGATCAACCATGGAGTCAATATATTCAGAAGGAGTAGAGGTTAATGCCGAATTCACGTCCTCAATATTTGCTCCAAACCCTAATCTTCTAGAAAGGTGATTTACCCTTTTCGCATTCCAAGGCTTATCAGAGCTTGGCACATAGGTTGCAAGAGAACTAGTATTACAGGAGGTTACAGTCATTCAGCAATTATTTCAATAATAGATCCTTATAGTTGGTAAGATACTACATTTATGAGACATATGTTTTTCCAGAAGGTTTAATTCTGAGTAGAAATAGAAATGAAAAAAATGAATAAAAAATTTCATGTACTTTTATCCCAAAGGAATTATATGAACAGTAGACGAAAACTGTTATCAGCATACTTGTTTGTTCTTCTATCAAGTTTGTCTAGTTTTTCACAACAAATAAATGATACCATTAGTCTTAAGGAAATGACATTAATACAACCGGACTATCTAAAAGCAGGAGATTCCATTGCTATTGTTGCTCCTGCTGGGATTCTGAATGGTAAAAAAGAGGCCATTGATCAAGCTAAGGTTCTTGCTGAAAGTTGGGGCTTGAAAGTACTATTAGGCGATTATCTGTATAAGGACAACAATCATTTTGCAGGAACTGATGAACAACGAGCGGAAGACTTTCAGAAAGCATTAAACAACCCAAATATCAAAGCCATTTGGTGCGCAAGAGGCGGATATGGTTCGGTAAGAATTTTAGATAAATTAGATTTTTCAAAGTTCATAGAAAACCCAAAATGGATTATTGGTTATTCAGATATTACAGCATTCCATAACCATATCCACAATATGGGAATCGAGACTATTCATGGTATGATGGGAGCAAGTATGATATTTGACCCAAAGGATACAGAGAAAAGTAAAGCAACCTTGAAAAGCTCTCTTTTTGGTGAAGATATAGTCTATGATATTCCTTCTTCAAAGTATAATGTAGTAGGTGTTGCAGAAGGTCAATTAGTAGGTGGAAACCTTACGATTTTATTGACAATGTTGGGAGGTGACAGCCAGCTAAATACTGATGGTAAGATCTTATTTATTGAAGAGATCGGAGAGTATAAGTACCATATTGATCGAATGCTTCAAAGCTTAAAAAGAGCAGGTTATTTTACCAATTTAAAAGGATTGATTGTTGGGGACATGACCAATATTAAAAAGAATACTACCGTGTGGGGAACCTCAATAGAGCAATTGATTTTGGATGCAACTTCAGAATTTGATTTCCCTATATTATTTGGTTTTCCGGCGGGGCACGAACCCGATAACAGAGCTATGATCATGGGAAGAAAAGTGAACATAGAAGTTACCGATAACCTTTCTAAAGTTAGATTTTAATGGATTTTATTAGCGAAGCCATACAAAGTTTTGCCTCATTTATTTGGGGTTTACCCTTACTTATTTTATTGATTGGAGGAGGATTGTACTTATTGATCCGATCAAAGTTTTTACCCTTTAGATTTTTTGGTCATGCCATTCAGATTCTACGAGGAAAATACGATGATCCCAATGATCCAGGTCAGATTAGTCACTTTCAGGCGCTGACAACGGCTCTCTCTGCCACTGTAGGTATGGGTAATATTTCAGGTGTTGCTGTTGCCATTGCCATCGGAGGTCCAGGAGCTATTTTTTGGATGTGGATTTCTGCGATTGTAGGGATGTCTACAAAATATTTCACCTCCGTTCTTGCGATTTTATATAGAGGAAAGGATTCGGAAGGAGAGTTACAAGGAGGGCCTATGTATTTCATTGTTGAAGGTCTTGGTAAAAACTGGAAACCCTTAGCTGTTTTCTTTAGTTTTTGTGCTATGGTAGGAGCATTACCTGTGTTTAATGTGAATCAGTTGACTCAGGCATTCAATGATATTATGCTTACGCCGAACGGAGTTGAGGTTACATTAACCACTAAGATCATTTTTGGAATTGTATTGGTACTTATTACTTCGGTAGTAATTCTGGGAGGATTAAAGAGAATCGGTAAGGTAACCGCTCGTTTGGTTCCTTCAATGGTGCTGTTATACTTTGTTTTGGTAATGATCATTCTGATCGTAAATATTGATGTAGTTCCAGAGTACTTACAATTAATTTTTACGGATGCTTTTTCAGCTAAGAATACCAAATTAGATTCCTTTTTCGGTGGAGCAATTGGAGCCTTGATCGTTTATGGAGTGCAACGTGGAGCTTTCTCTAATGAAGCAGGTATTGGAACAGCACCCATGGCTCATGGAGCAGCTAAAACTGATGAGCCAGTAAGAGAAGGTTTGGTAGCCATGTTAGGACCTTTTATTGATACCATCGTGGTCTGTACTTTAACGGCTTTAGCAATTTTGGTGACAGGAGTTTGGCAGACCTCTGATGCAAACGGAGTGAGCTTAACAGCAACGGCATTTGCAAGCGCGATACCTACTTATGGAAAGTATCTTTTGATGATATGTGTTGCTGTATTTAGTATTTCTTCTTTGTTTTCCTATTCTTATTACGGAACCAAGTCTTTATCCTTTTTAGTAGGTGCTAAATACAAGCATTTCTATAATTATTTCTTTATTGCGAGTATTATCATTGGAGCAACTTCTAGTTTGGAAACTATTATCAGTTTAATCGATAGTACATTTGCCCTGATGGCGATTCCTACAATGTTGGCTACTGTGATTCTAGCGCCAAAAGTATTAAAGGAAACAAAGGTTTATATCCAAAAATTAAGGGATGAGAGGAATTAAGTTTCCCTCTTGATAAAAAGGTTGAAACCTAGCGAAGAGCTCTTCAGAATACCATCCAAGTTCCCGAGTTTTACGTACCATTTCTGCATGTTTCGGGTTTTGATAGGCATAGTTCATCATGGCTTCTGCATTTGTCCATAAAGAAAAAGTCGCTTGCATCAATAGAGGAAATTCTCCAATACCTTTTGAGAAAATAAGCTCGTCATAATCATTCATTGATTTTGAAACTGAAGGAACATATTTCCAAAATTTATGAGCCAATTTCGGTTTGATGGTTGCTCTTGTGATCACTCCCAAAGGTTTTGACTTATCGAATTCAACGGAAGCCTGAAAAGGATTTTGTTTGCTCCATTCACCATGACTTTTTATGGTATGCATCAATAAATGACTGTAAGAAATGGCAGATTCGGTATACTCTTTAATAGTATCTGTTTGTAGGTGTCTTTTGGCAAGTTCTTCCGCTTCAAAAACGGCAACAAAACCAAAGGTGGAGAAATCAGGTTTGATGGAAAAACCATTTCCGCTTCCTGTACCTAAGGGCTTAAAAAAAGAAAGACCATCCACTTCATCTAAGACAATCGGAGGTCTTCCCATTCTTCCTAATGCGCGCCACTTATTCTTAAGCCCTGAATACTGAAAAAAAGAGATCAAAGTGGTTTGTGACATGTAGAATTACTTTCTGCAAAAATACGGATTAATCAGAGGATATTTCTTCCAATACGGTATTTGAGATCTCCTTACCATTTGCATCAATATTAACATACCAAACACTTACTGTGCATTTTCGATTTAAGACATCTCTAGAATTGCACTGCTGGATTGTTCCTTTGATAATAAATCCATTATCTACTTTTTCAGCCGTATACCCATAATCGTTATCTACTTTTCCGTAGGTGTTTTGCCATAGCTTTTTCCCGTTTTTATCTGTTTTGATTACAAACATATCGTAGTTTCCAACCCCGTAAGAACTTGTTGATCCAATAATTAAATAACCATCTTCTGTTTCAAGAATAGAACTTGCTTTGTCATAGCTAGTTCCGCCAAATCTTTTATACCAGATCTCGTTCCCATTGGGTCTGTTTTTAGTGAGTAAAATGGTAGAGCCTTTCCCATGTCTAGATCCGATTGTTGAGACCTGAATGGTACCCCCTTGTGTTGGGATTTGAGGTTGAAACTTTAAGTTGGTTTTCTTTTGGAACCCAATATTCAGAGCTCTATCATAATCTAATCTGATCTCGGTTATTCTATCAAAAGGATCTCTTAGTGCTTCAAAAGCATAACTCTCATAGGCAAGGAATTCGTTTCTATTAAATACGGTTACTTTCTCGATTTCATTACCTCCATTAAAGGCGAGTTCTAACTCCTTATCCTTATTCAGCTTTAATTCAAACTCTAACTTTAATTCTGGATTGAAATATTTTCCTACAAATCCTTCAAGATCTACCAAAGTTGCAGCTTCAGTTCTTACCCTTTCAAACTGAGTCACATCTCCATTGGCTTCGTATAAGACCATCTCATTTTCGTAGAAGATTACCTTATCAGACGGATCATAAGAGAAGTGATATTTGTTCTCTTCTTCAGAAATAAGCTCAATTCTGAAATATTTATTTTGTCTGAAGTATAGCTTCCCATCTTGTTTCACAATTCTAGTGAGTCGACCTTTTGGAGAACGATATTGTCCGATAATTTGTATTCTATCTGAGGAGACCATATTTTGATTGTATCTAGAATCATATGCTGGCTTTTTTGTTGAAGGAGGAAGTAATAGTCGTCCAATTTCCTGGGCGATCAAATTACTACTGATGTTTCCATTATTGCTCATGATAAATATGGTGAGCTTATGTTCTGGAAATCTATAGACTTGAGAATGAAACCCGAAGGTTCCTCCGGAATGATGGACGGCCGTATGACCTAGTTTATCATAAAGTTCAAGACCAAATCCGTAATGTGTGATCTTAGAGTTTGGGATGGGTTTCTGACTTTCAATTAATAATACATCTTTATTATAAGTCGCATTTTGAATTGCTTTTTCAAAGATCAATTGATCTTTTAAGGTTGTGTATAAAAACCCTTCACCATTGGTTTTAGTTACCGTTGGAGCTTCCCACCATTCACCTCGTCCCCAATCAGAATATGGGTTGGCTCTATTGGGAATAACTCTCATATATCTTTCTACAAACGAGGTTTCATTCATTCCCAGGTTTTGAAAGAAGTCTTTAGAATATTCGTTAAAACCTTTACCAGATACTCTCTCAATGATTTCTGCTAAAAGGTTATAATTAGAGTTGCTGTAGTTTTTATATGATTCTGGAGTAAACCCAAGATCTTGTTGCTTTTCTAATAAGGCTAAAACATCATCATTATCCAACCCAAATCGCTTCCACCAAACAGGTCCTTCCAGACTCATCAATTCCACATAATCTCTAATTCCACTTGTATGGTTTAACAAGTTCCTGATCTTGATCTCTTCCTTCACAGTTGGATAAAGATTCGGAAGATATTTTCTAATATCATCTTCTAATTTGAGCTTGTTTTCATAGGAGAGTTTTAAAATCATTAGCGCGGTAAATTGCTTTGCAGTAGAGGCAATGTTCGATCGGGTCTTTTCATCAAATGCAATTTGATGTTGAAGATTTGAGAGTCCGCGATATTTCTCATAAATGATCTTACCGTCTTGAATAATACCCACAGCAATTCCTGGATGATCTGGTTGAACCTTGGAATTAACTATAGAATCTATTTTTTGAAAATCTTGGCTTTGAATTGATATTGAAACAAAGAATAATAAAGCGATTGATGTGATGATTGTCTTCATGACTGATGATTAATTTTGATGCAAATGTGCAAGCTTAATCCTGTCGAATCGCTTCAAATCTCGATTTGAGACCTATTTATTGGATTGAGTCGAGGTATTCTTTTGGTGAAACTCCCGTGTTTTTTTTGAAGGCTCTATTGAAGGTTGCTTTGCTGTTAAACCCACAGTCAAAGGCGAGTCCGAGTAATGTTGACTTTTTGTGTTTTCCTTCTTTTAAGAGTTGTTTTAAGGCTTCAATTCGATGAAAATTAATAAAGTCGTTAAAATTGAGGTCAAATCCCGAATTCACAATACTAGACACGGTTTTGGTGGTAACTTGAAGTTCTTTTGACACATCAGAGAGGGTTAATCTAGGGTTTTCATAGATCTTATTTTTTGTAATTAGTTCTAGAATTTTTCCTTTCCATTTTTCCAGATCTTTCTCTTCTGATTCACTTTTTTCTTCTGCTGATTCTGTATCAACATCATCGAATACATCTACCTCTTCTCCTTTCAATCCATAAAGAGCCGAAACTTTGACTGCATTCGAATATCCATTAATCGAGATATAATAAAACACAAAAGAGAAAAAGATATAATACCAAAACTGACTCCCATATTGTTCCCAAACTGTATTTGTAAAGAAGAAAATGGTTCTTAGAACTACAACCAGAAGAAAAGCGATCAAGAAATTTCGAATCCATTGGAATAGAATTGACTCTGCGAAACTCACTTTATCGAAAACCAATTTCTTATAATTTGAATAGAAGCGTAGACTTAAAACTATATACGAGGCAATGGAAAAGAAACCAGTAGCCTGATACCAATTGGCAAGATCCTTATCTCTTCCGTCTGCATAGAAATAGAATTCATCTAAGATCAATTTGTCAGTGATAAATACCACCAAGCTATAGATTAAATAAAGTAAGGCAGGAATAAAATGAATCAGATCTTTCTTGGTCAATTTATAGTTGATATGCAATAAACTTTTGGTGTAAAAATAGATGACAGGACCAATCAATAGCACCTGCATAAAAGGAACGAAAAACAGAATCTCCCGAGTGATTCCATTAGAATACCAACCCGAATATCCTAACATATAAGGTGCGATATACATTGCGTTTAAAAACAAAAGTAAGCTTAACCACCTGTGAGATGTTCTCTGTTGAATGATACCTTTTCTTAAAAGTAGAAATGAAAAAGACAGACCATGTAAAAAGAAGATGAGCAGTGGTGCACTTTTCTCATTAAAGTAAAAGGTAAAATCCATTGATTGTTGACTAGCGTATCAAAAATAGCATTTTATCAATACCAAAGTAACTTTTTTATAATCTAGTAACCATAAAATAAAGAGGTTATGGCAAAACATAACGAGTTAGGAAGTTTTGGTGAGGAGTTGGCAGTAGATCTATTACTTCAAAAAGGATATCAATTATTGGAAACTAATTGGCGTTATCAGAAAGCTGAAGTAGATATTATTGTACAAAAAGGTTCAACATTAGCTGCGGTAGAAGTGAAGACTAGATCATCAAATGATTTTGGTGATCCGCAAGACTTCGTAAAGAGCAAAAAGATAAGTCTACTCACAAAAGCGGTTGACGAATTTGTACAAAGCAGAGAACTAGACGTAGAGGTTCGCTTTGATATTATTGCAATAACAATTCAGAATAAAAAATTGGAAATAGAGCATCTGGAAGACGCCTTTTACCACTTCTAAACCGTCTAGTTAAGCTGATTCAAGATCATTTTTAGTTCGCTTAACTTATCAGGATTGGCGATGATTTTTTTGTCCATCCCTAAGACAAAATAGGTAGGAGTAGAATTGATCTGATACTTTCTAGCGATCTTATTTTCCCATTTTTTCAATCCCAAAACATGATGCCAACCTGGAAGTTTTGTTTTAAAGACATTCCACCCCGCATCACTGGTTTCCATCGCAAAGGCTATGACTTTGGTTTTTGTTTTTCCTTTTAAGAAATCAAATATTTCAGGCACTTCACGCTCACAATGAGAACAAGTGGTACTGTAGAAAATCAATAAATAGTTCTGCCCTCCTTTCAAGGTAGAAAGACTCATTTCTTTGCCGTTTTCGGTCCATGAAAAATCAGGAGCTATTTTTCCAATGGCAATAGCCATATTTTCTTCTACTTGCTTTCTAAAATCAGCATCTTGTTTTTCAATGGGAAGTTTATCAAAATGATTGGTCATCAAATAATCTACAAGATCAATATTCTTTAGAGCCACAAATTGTGAGATCAAGAATTGAATAACATCTGCTTTAAAATCTTCATCCTTTACTTTTGAAATAGAAATATCTACTGCTCTTTTATGCATAGCAACCTGTTCTCTTGGGTCTGCCGCATAATTCATATAAAAAACATAATCTGCTACCCGATCTACTAAAAAGGAAGAATTATAAAGATGCTTATCCTCAAAATCTATTTTATCGTAGAAATGAGAAACCACTCCGTTTAAATACTCTCTCGAAGTTTTTGCCACGGTTGGTGCATTATATCTGTCTGTAGCTTTTATAAAATAGTAAGCAAGCGTTCCCTTGGATGTATCGTTATAATCTCTTTGAATTTTCTCGATTCTACTTACTGCTTTCTTATAGGCTTCACTGCTCTCTGTATTTGGAGATTGTAGATAAGCAACTTGCAAAGAATCAACAATCTGTTGTGCAAATGAGATTTCGTAGAGGTACTTTCGATACAATTTGTTTTCTTGAGACTTGGTAAAATAGGTCGTGTTTTCAGTATCACCTGGATTAAACGATAACTCTACATCTTCTTTGTTGAATAAGAAATCTACAAATTGATTTCGTTGAAGATCATAGGTAATTCTATAGGATCCTGGATCTGCATTCATAGGTAGATCGAATTCAAAAGTTCCAATGGTTCTTGTCTTACCGTCTTTTCTTTGTAATTCCTTCTTAATCTCCGTGTTCTTTACAAATACCTGTCTTGCACCTTCTACTTTATACAAAAGAGCCCATTGATATTTTTTTGGAGGGTGAATTGTTCCTTTGATGGAGTATTGTGCCTGAGCCACCGAACTTGCTAAAACAAGCAATAACACTAGTATTCTCATAGATAATCGATTTGATGTAAGCTTTCCAAGAAGCATACCAAAAGTACAGTTTCTTCATGAATTGCGGAGTAAATATTTTGTTAAGGTAGTTCTAAGACTCCTGATTAATTGATTCATATAAGCTTTCTTTCAAGACTCAGCCAAGAGCGTAAAAATCCGTAAATTCGGTTCAAATTTTAAATATGAGTTTTCAGAATAAAGTAGTGTGGATTACTGGAGCTTCTTCCGGAATTGGAAGAGCGTTGGCCATGGAATTAGATAGACAAGGAGCTTTACTCATCTTGTCAGCGAGAAAAGAGAAGGCGTTGAATGAAGTAAAAAATGCTTGTAAAAATTCTGAAAACATTAAGGTTTTACCACTAGATTTAGAGGTTTATGACCAATTTGACAAAAAAGTAGAAGAAGCCTTAAAATGGTTTGGACGTATTGATATTTTGGTGAACAATGGAGGGATCAGTCAGAGAGCCTTGGCAAAAGACACTGCTCTTGATGTCGACAAAAGAATTATGGAGATCAATTACATGGGAACCATTGCCCTTACCAAAGCTTTACTGCCTCATTTTATTGAAAGAAAGCAAGGTCATTATGTGGTGACAACAAGCATAGTTGGAAGGATTGCCAGTCCGTTAAGATCGACCTATACAGGATCGAAACATGCACTTCATGGATTTTTCGACAGCTTTAGAGCAGAGGTTTTCCATGATAATATTTCAGTAACCTTGATCTGTCCGGGTTATGTAACAACAGGAATTTCTATGAACGCGCTTACTGGCGACGGTTCTGCTCAGCAAAGTATGGATAAGGCAACTGAAAACGGAATCAAACCAGAGAGATTTGCTAAACTCATGTCGAAAGCAATTGCCAAGAAAAAGCAAGAAGCACATATTGCCGGAGCCAAAGAGAAATTGGGTGTTTTTGTAAAAAGATTCTTCCCAAGGATCTTTGCTTATATGATCAGAAAATTGAGTGTTACTTAAAGAAGTCTATTTGTTCAAAATAGGCAACGATAGCCTCTTTCATCAGAACGGTTTGCTCTCCAGCTTTTAGGTTAGGTAACTCTGTGAGCATTTTATAATGTGGCCAGCCGTCATCATCAAAATAATCAAATTCGTAATAACCATAAGGCTCGAGTAATTTGCAAATTGCAATATGCATTAGGTTGACCTTGTCGTCTTTTTTAAATCTTCTTTTTCCTTGCCCTAGTTCTTGAACACCAATTAAATAAATGATTCCATCTACATTTAGATCTTCTCCATCTGAGAATTGATTCGTCAATTCTTCAACCAAATAATCCCATTTTTCTTTTAAGGAAGTCACTTTTTGCATACTCATAAGTTCTAAGGCAAAGGTACTAGATTTTACATACTTTTGTTCTAATGAATCTACCGGAAAAACTTCAGAAGAAACTTAGAGATAGAGAAGAGAACGACTCTTTGAGGAAACTTCCTTCAGCAGGAGAAAGAGTTGATTTTTCTTCTAATGATTATTTAGGTTTATCTCAGGATGAGAATGTTTTTCAAAGAGCCCATGAGTATTTGATTGAAATTGATTTGCAAAACAATGGAGCTACCGGGTCTAGATTGATCTCTGGAAACCATCAACTCTTTAATGAAGTTGAAGATTTTTTATCTGAGTTTCACAATGTTGAAGCGTCTTTAATCTTCAACTCAGGTTATGATGCCAATATTGGTTTTTTTTCATCAGTTCCTCAACGCGGAGATGTAATCTTGTTTGACGAATTATCTCATGCTTCCATTCGAGATGGAATCCAAATGAATAATGCAAAAGCCTATAAATTCCGTCATAATGATCTAGAACATTTAGAAGAATTGCTAAACAAATTCGATGAATCAGATACGGTTTATATCATTACAGAATCTGTCTTTTCTATGGATGGAGATTCACCCAATCTTGAAAAACTGGTAAACCTAGCGAATGAGTTTAACGTATTTCTTGTAATTGATGAAGCTCATGCTCTGGGAGTTTTTGGCGAGAAGGGAATTGGATTGGCACAAGAACTCAATAAACAGATATTTGCTAGAATTATCACCTTTGGCAAAGCTTTAGGTTGCCATGGTTCTGCGATTTTGGGCTCATCCGAATTAAGGTCTTATCTCGTAAACTTTGCCCGTAGTTTTATTTATACAACAGGACTTCCTCCTCATTCTCTTTCAACTATTTTGTTCAGTTATCAAGAGATGATTCATTCTCAAAATCAACATAAACTTCGCAGAAACATTAAGTTTTTTAAGCAAGAATTGGATAGACTTAACCTTAGTGAAAAATTTATTCAGAGTGATTCTGCTATACATTGTTGTTTGATTTCGGGTAATTCAAATGTAAAATCAATTGCTAAAGATCTTCAAGAACAAGGTTTTGATGTGAAGCCAATTTTATCACCTACAGTTCCTGAAGGAGAAGAGCGAATACGAATTTGTCTCCATGCCTATAATTCTTTTGAAGAGATAACTGATGTCTTAGGCTTGCTTCGTATTTTTGTATCCTGAATGGAACAGAAGAAATATTTTATTACCGGAATTTCAACTGAGGTAGGTAAGACCATTGCTTCAGCAATTATCACTGAAGCCTTGGAGGCCGACTATTGGAAACCTGTGCAATCTGGAGATTTACATTTTTCGGATTCAGATAAGGTGAAGTCAATGGTATCGAATTCAAAATCGGTTTTTCATCCCAATTCTTATGCCTTAGAAACTCCTATGAGTCCGCATGCATCCGCAGAGATCGACGGAGTGAAGATAGAATTGAAAAATATTAAAGAACCCACAACAAAGAATCATTTGGTAATTGAAGGTGCTGGTGGTTTATTGGTTCCATTGAATGATCAGGATACGATTTTGGATGTCATCAAACCAGAATATAAGGTGATTTGTGTTTCAAGACATTATTTGGGTAGCATTAATCATACTCTTCTATCTTTAACCTTACTAAAGGAAAAAGGATTTGATGTTTCTATTATTTTTTCAGGTGATGAGCACCCAACTACAGAATCTATTATTGAAAAAATGTCTGGGGTTAAGGTCTTAGGAAGAATTGATGATGAACCCTATTTTGATCAAAATGTGATCAAAGAATACGCAGATTCATTTAGGGACAAATTGTAGTTTGAATAAGGACTGTATAATATACAATGAAAAGGTGCTGAAACAAGTTCAGCATGACAAAAGATGAATTTACAAGAAAGAGACAAAAAGCATTTGTGGCATCCGCTAAAACAACATCAGCTAAATCCAGAAAGTTTAGCGATTGTAAGAGCTAAGGGATGCATTCTCACCGATGAAAATGGAAATGAATACATCGATGCAATCTCTTCTTGGTACACCTGTGTTTTTGGTCATTGTAACGAGTATATTACATCGAAGGTCTATGAACAAATGCAGCAACTAGATCAGGTTATGTTCAGCGATTTCACGCATGAACCTGCAGTGCGACTTTCTGAAGAACTGATCAAGATTTTACCTAAAGGACAAAACCGAATTTTCTTTAATGATAACGGTTCTACGGCCGTTGAATCCAGTATCAAAATGGCACTTCAATACCACTTTAATAGAGGTGAAAAGAGAAGTACCTTTATTGCTTTTAAAAACGGATTTCATGGCGACACATTTGGCGCTATGAGCGTTTCTGGATTATCTGTTTATAACGGTCCGTTTGAAGATTTTTTAATGGAGGTAAAGCGAATTCCCGTTCCTAATGGAGAGAATTTAGAAGAGATCCTTCAGCTTCTGGAAGCGCATATTTCCAATGAATCCATTGCAGGATTTATTTATGAACCCTTGGTTCAAGGTGCCGCTGGAATGAAGATCCATGAAGCGGAAGATCTGAATGAGATTCTTAAATTCTGTAAAGCCAATGATGTACTTACCATTGCGGATGAAGTAATGACAGGGTTTGGAAAAACGGGTAAGAACTTTGCTTCGGATTATGTTGATACGAAACCGGATATCATTTGTTTGAGTAAGGCGTTAACAGCGGGATTATTGCCGATGGCGATTACCTCGTGTACAGAGGCCATTTATGAAGCTTTTTTAAGCAATGATATCGCTAAAGGATTCTTTCATTGTCATACTTATTCTGCCAATCCTGTGGCTTGTTCTGCAGCTTTAGCGGGGATTGAGTTATTGCAAACAGATTGTATACAGCTTCAGATCAAAGAGATTAGCATATCACATGAAGAATTTGGCAAAAGAATTTCATCTCATCCAAAGGTAAAAGCAACTAGACATATCGGAATTATTTTCGCCTTAGATCTTAATACAGAAACAGAACGTTATGGTGGACTCAGAGATAAGCTACTAAAGTTCTTTATGGACAGAGGTGTCTTTTTAAGACCCTTAGGAAACACCTTGTATTTACAAGTTCCATATGTAATCTCCCAAGACGAACTTCAGAAGGTCTATCAAGTAATGGAAGAAGCTTTAGATATCGTTTAATTCTCTTTGAGCTCGATCTTTTCCTCAGACTCAGAAATGATGATATGGAGTTTAGAATAAGACCATTCCTCTCCTTCAAACTTGTTTCCAACAATAACTAAAGTTCCACTTCCTCTAGGGCCTTTTATTGGAATTTGCATATCCATAGCACTACCATCCGTATCGCTAAATTGAAAGTTCCCTCTGGTTGTGCCATCTTTTTCTATTGGAATTCCAATGATTTCAATGACTCTTTCATTTTTGGAAGCCAAGTCAAAAGCATGCTGAGATGGTTCTGAATTAGTAATCATATTGGTAACTCCAGAGACCACAGTAATTGCGAGCACTACGAATAATATGATGATCGTTCCGCACCCTAAAGTAGGCACAAACCATTTCCAATTTCTCTTAAACCAACTTTGATGAATTTGTTCTTCCATTTTCAATATTTTGGATGAATATAACAAAATATATTTCACTAGTTTTTATGGCTAATCCTTATAGTTGAATTATTTTTGTGGCCCGAGAATTCTCCAAAATGAACAAACCGATTTCAATAATTTCTTTAGCATCTATATCTGCCTTAGGAAATATACCAAACGAGATTTGGGATCATTATTTGAATGACGATCATCATTTGACAAAGAAGCAATTTGAACACTTTGAGGCATGGGTTGCGGAGCTGCCGGAAAAAGTACAAAATGAAATCACTGAGCTCAGGAACTCTGATTCAAAGTATAAAAAACTAGACAGCTCTGTTCTTTATGGCATCTATGTTTCTAGAAAAGCTGTTGAAGATGCTGGCTGGAATACAGAGTCTAGCTTTGGAGTTAATTTTGGCTCTTCCCGTGGAGCCACTCAACTTTTTGAGAAGTATTACGACGAGTTTCTTGCAGGTCATAAAGCATCAACATTAAGCTCTCCAACAACAACCTTGGGAAATATCTCATCATGGATAGCCCACGATTTACAGACCAAAGGACCGGATATTTCACATTCTATTACTTGCTCAACAGCCTTACACTCTTTATTGAATGGTATAGCTTGGATTCGATCTGGTATGACGGATAAGTTTTTGGTTGGTGGAACAGAGGCTTCTTTGACCGAATTTACCATTGCTCAGATGAAGGCGATGAAGATTTATGCATCATCAAAATCAAGAGGAGGTACAACCGAAGGTTTATTTCCATGTCGGGCTTTAGACCTTCAAAAGAAAAGAAACACAATGGTGTTGGGTGAAGGTGCATCTGCAATTTGTATTGAAGAAGGAGATTCGGAAGAGGCATTGGCAAAGATTATTGGTTTAGGATATGCAACAGAGATTTTAGAACATAATACCTCTATCACTGCTGAAGCAGAATGCTTCCAAAGATCCATGAAAATGGCGATTTCCGATATTAATCCCAATGAAATAGATGCTGTTGTTATGCATGCCCCTGGAACGATTAAGGGAGACGAATCGGAGTACAAGGCCATTCAAAAGATTTTCGGTGATAACCTTCCTTTCTTGACTACTAACAAATGGAAGTTGGGGCATACTTTTGGAGCTTCAGGATTATTAAGTTTAGATTTAGCCATTAGAATGATCCAAAACGAACAGGTAATTCGCGTTCCATTTGGAACGGAGCAAAACAAACCCTCAAAAATTCAAAAAGTTCTTGTAAACGCCGTTGGTTTTGGCGGAAATGCAGTTTCTATTTTGCTTGCGAAATAATCCTTGAAAATTCTTTTTTAAACCATTTTTCTGCTTTGTAAAAGAATTGATATATTGCTCATTCAAACCCAATTTTTGTTTATGAGATTCGCCTCAGTTCTTCTTGTTTTATTCGCTTTTATCGGCTGTAAAGAACCAACTCCAATAGATATCGTCTTAGCATCAGATCTTCCAAAGATCAAAAAAGTAATGAGTGATCCTGATAAATATGAGGTTCAAATACTATTTACAGAAGTCAACAGGCAAGGTGATCAAAATATTACCTTCAATGATTACGAATACAATGTGGATGATGATGTATACTTCTATCCTGCAAGTTCGGTAAAATTACCTGCTGCTATATTCGCCTTAGAAAAGATCACAGAGTTTAAAAGATTTGGTAGATACAATCCTTTTCAAATGGAGAACGATAGCATTGAAACCAATCTTAGTGATGAAATCAGAAAATCTATCTTTTTAAGCGATAATGAATCATACAATAGGGTCTTTGAGTTTGTAGGGAAAGATGAATTAAACGATCGAATGAAAGCTAGAGGCATCAAAGGAAGATTTGCACATCGATTATCGACTCCAGACGCAGACAATTTGACTAGCAAATCATTTGTTTTTAAAACGAATGATTCTACTTATACTCTAGTACAAAGAGAGAATGAACCTATTGAATCTTTGGATCTTGAACGTATAAAAAAGGGAAAAGGTTATATGGAAGACGATCAACTTGTAAATGAACCAAAAGACTTTTCAAAAAAGAATTATATGCCAGCTCGTTCGCTGCATAATATTGTAAAAAGATTGATTTTTCCGAATACCTTTCCAAAGGATCAAAGGTTTAAATTAAAACCAAGTGAGAGAATTGGTCTGATCAATACTATGGGATTGGTTCCTAGACAGTATGGCAAGGACCCAGAGGTATACCCAGACAACTATGTGAAATTTCTAATTTTAGGGGATAATCTTCCAACAGATAAAAAGCCAAAAGACATTCATATTTTCAATAAAGTGGGCTATGCCTATGGCTACTTGATAGATACTGCGTATATTGTTAATGACAGAACTCAGAAGGAATATATCATTACTGCTGTGATTCATGTAAATGAAAATCAGATCTTCAACGATGATCAGTATGAGTATGATGAAATAGGGATTCCGTTCCTTGCCGAATTAGGTAGGCAATTGGTGAATCATTCAGGAAAAAATAAAGAGTAAAAGCGGGTTTTTTCTTACTTTTACGGCAAATAAACAACCTCATTTTATGGGCAACACCAGACACAATTGGACAAAGGAAGAGATCTTAGAGATTTACAATAAACCTTTGATGGACCTGCTTTACGAAGCGGCAACGATTCATAGAAAACATCACGATCCAAATACGGTTCAAGTATCTACCTTATTATCCATAAAAACAGGAGGTTGTCCTGAAGATTGCGGTTATTGTCCGCAAGCGGCAAGATATCATACGGACATTGAAGGAAACGATCTCATGACAGTTCCACATGTAAAAGCTCAAGCCCTAAGAGCAAAAGCTTCTGGAAGCTCAAGAGTGTGCATGGGAGCAGCTTGGAGAAACGTGAAAGATGGTCCTGAGTTTGACCAAGTATTAGAGATGGTTAGAACCATCAATAAATTGGATATGGAAGTTTGTTGTACTTTAGGAATGCTAACAGAGAATCAAGCTCATCGTTTGGCTGAAGCAGGATTGTACGCCTATAATCACAACTTAGATTCATCTGAGGAATATTATAAAGAAGTAATCTCAACAAGAGGATTTGAAGATCGTCTAGAAACGATTGACAATGTTCGTAAGACCAATGTAACAGTTTGTTCAGGTGGAATAATTGGAATGGGAGAAAAAGAAGAAGATAGAGCTGGAATGTTAGTTGCCCTTGCAACATTAAACCCGCAACCAGAATCTGTTCCAATTAATGCTTTAGTAGCGGTTGAAGGTACTCCATTAGAAGACCAACATCCTGTCGAAATTTGGGATATGATCCGTATGGTGGCAACTACCAGAATTGTTATGCCAGAAACTCAGGTTAGACTTTCTGCGGGTAGGACAGAAATGAGTAGAGAAGGGCAAGCTATGTGTTTCTTTGCTGGTGCGAATTCTATCTTTGCGGGAGATAAATTATTGACCACTCCAAATCCAGATGTAAACGAAGATATGGAGATGTTCAAACTATTAGGATTAAATCCTCAAAAGCCATTCATCAAAAAAATGCAGCCAAAAACAGTGGAAGCAGAAGATTCTCAATATGAATCTTTAGGTGAAAAACCAA
This sequence comes from uncultured Flavobacterium sp., assembly GCA_964505885.1. Lineage (GTDB taxonomy): Bacteria > Bacteroidota > Bacteroidia > Flavobacteriales > Flavobacteriaceae > Polaribacter. The sequence continues at coordinate 33,883 of CAZDKB010000001.1, read as the reverse complement.
AATGGTCTAGACCAGGTCATACGATTGAAAGAAACGAAGAAGCCAAACAAAAGGCAAAAGAAGTAAAGGTTTAGTTACAGACAACCAAATAGAAGAAACCACCGTCTTTAGAGAAGGTGGTTTTTTTGTTTTAGGACTATTTTTTCCGTTTTATTACATTTGTTTTCAAATTAATTGTGAATGAGCTTGAATTTAATTGCTGTTGATAGAGTAAAAACAATTACAAAAGAAGAGTTTATTAAGAACTACTTCAAACCTCAAAAACCGGTCATTATTGAGAGGTTTATTGAGGATTGTCCTGCATATTCCAAATGGTCACTGGATTATATGAAAGAAATTGCAGGAGATAAGACTGTGCCTTTATATGATGATAGGCCGGTTGACTATAAAGATGGTTTCAACGAACCTCATGCCAAAATGAAAATGAGTGAGTATGTTGACCTCTTAAAAAAAGAACCTACAAAATACAGGATCTTCCTTTGGAATATTTTAAAAGAAGTACCTCAACTTCAAAAGGATTTTTCTTTCCCAGATTTTGGATTAAAGCTGATGAAAGGACTACCAATGCTTTTCTTTGGTGGAAAGGACTCTTTCACGTTCATGCATTACGATATAGATCTAGCGAATATTTTTCATTTCCATTTTGAAGGTAAAAAGCAATGTATTTTGTTCGATCAAAAGCAGAACAAATACTTATATAAGATTCCAAACTCTTTAATTACAAGAGAGGATATCAATTTTGCAGAACCTGACTTTGACAAATGGCCAGCCTTAAAAAATGCGAAGGGCTATGTTGCTGATCTAGAACATGGAAATGTTTTATATATGCCTGAAGGTTATTGGCATTATATGAGATACATCACACCAGGATTTTCTATGAGTCTAAGAGCTATCGCAAGAAACCCAGTGAATTTAAGCAAGGCGATCTATAATATTGTTATCATGCGATCCGTAGATAATCTAATGAGAAGATTGAGAGGTCAAAGATGGATCGATTGGAAAAATGACTATGCAATAAAAAGAACTCACCGATCCAAAAATATTAACATGTGATAATAAAAGCTGATTATTAATTAGTTAACTTGCAATTGTCCCCAAGACAATTAATAATCAAAAATCTCAAATTGTGAAACGGTGCCCTAACTGTCGTTCTACGAAGAGGAGTCGGCGGAAAAGAAAGTATCTACTGAAGTATTTGCCATATACAAAAGCATATACCTGTGAAAGTTGCAGGTCTCGTTATGCTTATTTCGAACTCATTGATATGTCAATCTTGATCAAAAGAAAGATAAAAGCAAAAAAATGAGGGCTTGCCATTAGGCAAGCCCTCATTTTTTTATGTTTTGATGCAATTATCTATTGAAAGAGTCGGAAGATATCATTTCCGTTTGCAAATAACAGCAAGGCGATCAATATGATAAACCCTGTTACTTGAGCATACTCTAAGAATTTGTCACTTGGTTTTCTACCTGTAATCATTTCCCATAAGGTAAACATCACATGTCCTCCGTCTAAGGCTGGAATAGGAAGTAAGTTCATAAACCCTAACATGATCGATAATAATGCTGTCATATCCCAAAAGATTTGCCAGTTCCACTTTGCTGGGAAAATATCTGCAATAGAGATAAATCCTCCCAAACCTTTATAAGCACCTGTTTCTGGATTCGCAATCTTTTTGATCTGCTTCACATAATTAGCAAGTGTATTTACAGCTTCATTATATCCTCTTGGAATGGCTTCCCAAAAAGAATATGACTTATTCGCAAGTTCGTAGTAGCCTAATTTTTCAAGATCCGAAAGTTTAAGTGCTCCAAAGTAGGCGCCAATCTTTCCTTCTCCATTAATGGTAACAGATATGTCTTTCATTTCCTCACCACGCATCACAGAAATATTGATGGTGTCATTTTTGTATTTCTGTAGTTCGCCAGCAACCTGATCATAATATTTAACAGACTGTCCATTAATTCCAACGATCATGTCTTTCTGTTGCAAACCAGAGTTTACATTATGAGAATCCTCAGGAATCTCGCGGATTGTAAAAGGATATCTCGGAGCAATTACAGGTCCTTTGTCTTTTCCTCTTTCAACCAATTTTGATATAAAATCAACAGGAAGTTCTTTTTCAATGATCTGCCCGTTTCTTTCAATCGTGAAATTATTACCATTGATAAATTCTAAAGTGATATCACTGAATTTTTCTATTTCCTGACCGTCAACCTTTAAGATTTTATCTCCCGTTTGGAGACCAATTTCCATAGCAAGTGAATCCTGTACCCAGATACCATCTTTTACATTCGCATTCGGAAGGTAGTTTTCTCCATAGGTATACATCAACATGATGTAAATGAAAATTCCCAATATGAAGTTTACCAGCACTCCACCTAGCATAATGATTAATCTTTGCCACGCCGGTTTAGATCTAAATTCCCATGGTTTGGGCTCTTCTTTCATTTGCTCCTTATCCATACTCTCGTCTATCATACCAGAGATCTTCACATAACCTCCCAAAGGAAGCCATCCGATTCCGTAAACAGTCTCTCCGATTTTCTTCTTGAAAATTGAGAATTTGCTTACATCGAAGAACAAGTAGAATTTTTCAACTCGAGTTTTAAAAAGTTTCGCAGGTATGAAGTGTCCTAACTCGTGTAAAACTATCAGAAGAGACAAGCTAAGAATGAACTGAGAAGCTTTGATCAATATTTCCATTAACAATAAATGTCTTTTTGTTTGTAAGTGCACAAATGTACACTTTTCAGTACAGTTGTAAAAGATTGTTTTTCAATCCTAGAAAGGATTTAACAAAGATTTATGGCATAAAAGAAATCAAATCATTTCACCAGTGAATTTCTAAGCAGTAAATTTGCAATAGAATTGAGAATCATGAACTTGAGCTTCTTTAAAAAGTCTATACCCACTCTTATTTTTTTGGCTGTTTTTTCGGTAATTGGAATTACTGTTTTTTATCAGTTATTAGACACCGAAGAAAGATTGAAGATATACAACCCCATTGATGTCAATCGAAAGCTTGTCGATTATTCTGTTAAAAATGTAAGGAAGAATCATACCATTGCAGATTTTCAACTTCTCAATCAAAATGGCCAGACCATCACTCAAAAAGATTATGAAGGAAAGATCTATGTTGCAGACTTTTTCTTTACAAGATGCAAAACCATTTGCATTAAAATGGCTTATAATATGCATGAACTTCAAGAGTTCTACAAGGATGATAATGATATTATGTTCTTATCTCATTCTGTAACGCCCGTGATGGATAGTGTTCCTGTCTTAAAAGCTTATGCCGAAGAAAAAGGAGTTATTGATGGAAAGTGGAACGTTACAACAGGACCTAAGAAACATATTTACGATCTAGCTCGAAAAAGTTACTTTGCTGCCGAAGATGAAGGTGATGGTGGTGAGCAAGACTTTATACATACCAATCTTTTTGTACTGATCGACAAAGAGCGGCGAATTAGAGGTTTTTATGATGGTACCGAACTTGAGGCCATGGAAAAACTAAAGTCCGATATGGTGATTCTTAAACGAGAATACGAATAGAATTAACTGTTTAGAATCATTCTAATTTAATATCTTTGCAATCTAAAATTTGTTCTTGACAACAATAGCATCCTTACATATTGGCGAACTGGGTTATATAGCTGAAGATTCTTCAGATAGTATACCATTAAAACTTTTAGAAATGGGATGTTTGCCTGGGGCAGAAGTAGAGCTTATCCAGATAGCTCCATTAAATGACCCCCTATATATTTGTGTAAATGGGAGTCATCTCGCGATTAGAAAAGAAACTGCAGCCAAGATTCAAATCATAAAAGCAGAAGAATGAGCAACAAAAGATCGATAAATGTTGCTTTGGTAGGAAACCCAAATACTGGGAAAACCTCTCTTTTTAATCAGTTAACAGGGTTGACCCAAAAAGTGGGTAATTATCCTGGAGTTACTGTCGATAAAAAAGAAGGTGTTACCAATCTATCTGAGGACTATAAAGCTGTGATTACCGATCTACCGGGGACCTACAGTATTAATCCGACTTCCGCAGATGAAACGATTGTTTTAAGAACTTTATTGAATTCGCGCTATGATAAAACACCTGATGTCCTGGTTGTAGTGGCCGATGTCGAGAATTTAAAACGAAATCTTCTTCTCTTTACCCAGATCAAAGACCTCGAGATCCCAACTGTCTTAGTGATCAATATGGCAGATCAGATGAAGAGAAAGGGAATAACAGTGGATCTGGCGGTTTTACAGCAAGAGCTAGGAAATGAAGTTGTGCTGATTAGTGCAAGAAAAGACTCGAGTGTAAGACCTGTTAAAGAGGCCATTGTTGCGGCTTTTGAAAGTGGAGAGGCTTCTCCTTTATGTGAGATTACGAAAAGAATTGATGCTAGCTATTTTGAAGAGTTGAAGCAGTTAAATCCGAAGTATCCCTTGTATGAATTATGGTTAATGATCACACAAGATATTTTTCCAAAAGACATTACTGAGGAAGATAAAGAAGAGGTGCTCAATTTTAAAAACAATTCAAAAGATCTAAAGAAATATCAGCAAAAAGAGACCATCTTAAGATATCAAAAGATCAATCAGATCTTAAAAAAGGTATATCATGTTGATAGATCTAAAGCCACTGATCTTAGAGCCAGACTCGATAAAATCTTTACCCACAAGATCTTTGGTTATATCTTATTCTTCGGAATTTTACTACTGATATTTCAATCTATTTTCGAATGGGCAACTGTGCCCATGGATTTCATTGACGCTACTTTCGCGAGTTTCAGTGATTTTATTAAGTCCAATATGGGTGAAGGGGTGCTTCGGGATCTTATTACAGATGGAATCATTCCTGGTATTGGAGGAGTCGTGATATTTATACCACAGATAGCAATTCTCTTCATGTTTATCGCCATTCTTGAGGAAACAGGTTATATGAGTCGCGCTGTCTTTTTGATGGATAAGATCATGCGTAAGTTTGGAATGAGTGGAAAGAGTATTATCCCATTGATCTCAGGAACTGCATGTGCCATTCCCGCTGTAATGGCTACAAGAAACATCTCAGGTTGGAAAGAGCGATTGGTTACGATTCTAGTAACTCCTTTTATTACTTGCTCTGCCCGGCTCCCTGTATATGCCATTTTGATTGCCTTGATCATTCCAAATGAAAAAATATTTGGCTTTTTAAGCCTTCAAGGATTTACGCTACTTTGTCTTTACCTACTTGGTTTTATGACCGCGATCATAGCAGCTATCATACTGCATAAAACACTAAAGATCAAAAGTAATTCACTCTTTGTAGTTGAGATGCCAAACTACAAGTTGCCATCAGCAAAGAATGTAATCTTAGATGTAGTTGAAAAAACAAAAACCTTTGTTTTTGATGCGGGTAAGATCATTCTCGCCATCTCAATTGTTTTGTGGTTTTTAGCTTCAAACGGACCACAATCATTTCAAGATGCTGAAAAGAATGTGATTGAAAATGTATCTGGTCAAGAGCTGTCTCAAGATGAGATTGATCAAATGATCGCCTCAGTAAGATTAGAGAATTCTTACATCGGGATTATGGGGAAAACCGTTGAACCGGTTATTGAACCCTTGGGTTACGACTGGAAGATAGGTATTGCATTGATCAGTTCTTTTGCGGCTCGTGAGGTGTTTGTTGGAACTTTAGCAACTATTTACTCAGTTGAAAGCGATGACGAGGATACAACTACCATTAAAGAAAGGATGGCCTCTGAGATGAATCCGACCACAGGAAAGCCACGTTTTAATTTCCCTGTTGGGATGTCTTTACTTGTATTTTATGCATTTGCCATGCAATGTATGGCTACCCTAGCCATTGTTAAAAGAGAGACCAAAACTTGGAAGTGGCCAATGATCCAACTCTTTGGAATGGGATTCTTAGCGTATATCTCTTCTTTTATCGTTTACCAAATCTTAAGCTAATGCAAGAAGTTATTGTATACATAATCGTCGCAGGAGCCGTGTATTTCTTGGTTAGAAAATTCTTTTTTAAGCCTAAGACCAACTCAGGTTGCGGACCAGATTGTGGATGTTGATCTGGTAGAAGGGTGAAAGTAGAAAGGTAATGGTTTAAAGGTTAGTCTTGCCCTTTTTCTTTTAACCCTTGTTCATTTGACCCAATTTAACACAACCTTAATACTTCCTCCATAAAAGGAGTGGTACTTTTACAATTCAATCAAAATTACCTATTAACCATGAAAAAAACCATTTCATTGATTGCAGCTTTGGTATTAGCTGTTGTCTTTACTAACCAAGCAAATGCTCAAGAGTTTAAGGGATTAGACAAGAGTCCAATGGATCAAGCCTCTTTTCCATCTAGTTATAGAGTTTCAGATAAAGTTGTAAGAATCACTTACAGTAGACCTCAATTGAAAGGAAGGTCCTTAGAAAAATTAGCTCCAGCTGGAAAAGTTTGGAGAACAGGAGCAAATGAAGTTCCAGAAATCACTTTTTATAAAGACGTTACTTTTGGAGGATCTGCAGTGAAAGCAGGAACTTATTCTTTAGTTACGATTCCTGGAGAAAACGAGTGGACAGTAATCTTAAGCAAACAATTAAATGTTTGGGGTTCTTATTTCTATAAAAAAAGCGAGGACGTTGTTCGCGTTAAGGGTACAGTGAAAAAATTAGACAAATCAGTTGAGGAATTCTCAATGATGTTCGGAGAAGACATGAGTCTTCATATGGCATGGGGTACCACTCATGTTATGGTTCCGATCAAATAGTAAACAACTAAGTTTATATTCCCTCAGATCACGATCATATTCTAAATTCTTTTAGAAGTGATCGTGATTTTTTATACCCTTTATTTACTGTACAATAGCCTTTATTCTTTGGGAGAATAAGCGTAAATTTGCCCACTTTAAGAGCAATTGAGATGCAATATAATTTCAGAGAAATAGAAAAGAAATGGCAGAAGTACTGGGCAGAGAACAGTACTTTTAAG
>CAZDKB010000001.1:16587-26897 GCA_964505885.1 uncultured Flavobacterium sp. | reverse complement strand
ATGATTCTGAGAAGCCTAAGTATTATGTTTTAGATATGTTTCCTTATCCTTCGGGAGCAGGATTACACGTTGGTCATCCTTTAGGTTATATTGCTTCAGATATCTATGCTCGATACAAAAGACATAAAGGTTTCAATGTATTGCATCCGCAAGGATATGATTCCTTTGGATTGCCTGCCGAGCAGTATGCTATTCAAACAGGTCAGCACCCAGCAAAGACAACAGAAGAAAACATTAAAACCTATCGTAGACAATTAGATCAAATAGGATTTTCTTTTGATTGGTCTCGTGAAGTTCGCACGTCAAATCCTGAATATTATAAATGGACACAGTGGGTTTTTATCCAATTGTTCAATTCTTGGTATAATAATGATTCTAAGAAAGCAGAAGATATCTCAACATTGATTGCAAAGTTTGAGGCTTCAGGAACTGCTGATGTGAATGCTGCATGTGATGATGAGGTTGAAACTTTTACTGCTGAAGAATGGACTGCGTTATCCGATGTTAAGAAACAAGAAACATTACTTCAATATCGTTTAACGTTTTTGTCAGATACAGAAGTAAATTGGTGTCCGGCCTTAGGAACTGTTTTAGCTAACGATGAGATTGTAAACGGAGTTTCAGAAAGAGGAGGTCATCCTGTAATCCGTAAGAAAATGACCCAATGGTCTATGCGAATTTCTGCCTATGCACAGCGTTTGTTAGACGGATTGAATACCATTGATTGGCCACAACCTCTAAAGGATTCTCAAACCAACTGGATCGGTCGCTCTCAAGGAGCCATGGTTACTTTTAAGGTAGACGGGCATGATGCTAATATTGATGTGTTTACCACTAGACCTGATACCATCTATGGAGTAAGTTTTATGACCCTAGCTCCAGAGCATGAATTGGTTGCAAAGATTACCACAGAAGAACAAAGAGCAGAAGTTGAAGCTTATGTAGAAGCTACTTCTAAGCGTTCTGAAAGAGATCGAATGGCAGATGTAAAAACGATTTCTGGAGCTTTTACAGGAGCCTATGCAATCCATCCTTTTTCTGGTGAAAAAGTTCAGATCTGGATAGGAGATTACGTATTGGCAAGCTATGGAACAGGTGCAGTGATGGCTGTTCCATGTGGAGATCAGCGGGATTATGATTTTGCAAAGCATTTCGGAATTGACATTCCCAATATTTTTGAAGGAGTTGATATTTCTGAAGAAGCTTTTGGAGATAAAGAAAAAACAATCATTGCTAATTCCGATTTCTTAAATGGTTTGAGCTATAAGAAAGCTATGAAAACCGTGATCTATGAAATGGAGCAAAGAGGAATCGGTTATGGGAAGATCAATTATAGATTAAGAGATGCGGTATTTAGTCGCCAGCGTTATTGGGGAGAACCTTTCCCGGTGTATTATGTTGACGGTATGCCACAAATGATTGCCGATGAGTATTTACCGATAAGACTTCCTGAGGTAGAGAAATATCTTCCAACAGAAGATGGAAGACCACCATTAGGGAATGCAGAAGTTTGGGCTTGGGATACTTCAACAAATGAAGTAGTTGAGAATACTAAGATCGATCATAAAACGGTATTTCCATTAGAATTGAATACTATGCCAGGTTGGGCAGGAAGTTCTCAATATTTCAACCGTTATATGGATCCAAGAAATACAGAAGAGATTTTCTCTAAACAGGCTGTTGACTATTGGCAACAAGTAGACTTATATATTGGAGGTTCGGAGCATGCAACGGGTCACTTATTGTATGCTAGATTTTGGCAAAAGTTTATGTTTGATATGGGATTTGTTCCTATTGATGAGTTTGCCAAAAAACTGATCAACCAAGGAATGATCTTGGGAACCAGTGCGGTTGTATACCGTGTTGCAGGGGCAAACAAATATGTTTCATTAGGATTAAAAGATCAATACGAAACTCAAGAGTTGAGAGTAGAAGTAAAGCTGATCAATAACTCTGATGAGCTAGACATTGAAGCCTTAAGAAATTGGCAACCACAGTTCAAGGATGCAGAGTTTGAGCTAGAGGACGGTAAATATATTGTTGGACGAGAAGTTGAGAAGATGTCGAAACGATGGTTCAATGTTGTTAATCCTGATGATATTTGCGAAGAATACGGAGCAGATTCGTTGAGATTGTTTGAAATGTTCTTAGGTCCGTTAGAGCAATCAAAGCCGTGGAAAACATCTGGAATTTCTGGAGTTTATTCTTTCTTGAAGAAGCTTTGGAAATTATACTATAACGGAGATTCATTCGAAGTTTCGGATGCAGAACCAACAAAAGATGAGCTAAAGACATTACATAAGACCATCAAGAAAGTAGAAGAAGATATAGAAAACTTCTCATTCAATACTTCGGTTTCTACTTTTATGATCGCGGTAAATGAACTGACAGCTCAAAAATGTAATAAGAGAGCGATCCTAGAACCTTTGTTGGTCTTGATTTCTCCTTATGCACCTCATATTGCTGAAGAGCTATGGGAGAAATTAGGGAATAATGAGTCGATTTCAGAAGCTGCTTTCCCAATCTTTGATGAGAAGCATTTGGTAGAGAGCACCAAGAATTATCCAGTATCGTTTAACGGTAAGACTAGATTTATGTTAGAATTACCATTAGACATGAGTAAAGAGGATATTGAAAAGACAGTCATGGATCATGAAAAGACTCAGGCTCAATTGCAAGGTAGAACTCCGAAAAAGGTGATCATTGTGCCTGGAAGAATTATCAATATTGTGGGGTAGTATTCCTCAAAAAGAAATAAAAAATAGTTTAGACAAAAAGGGCGTTGTATTTTTACAAGGCCCTTTTTTTAAACAATCAACTTTATGGGAATTAGAAATCAGAGATATACACGTAAAACACATCGTTATTTAGGACTATTTATTGGAATACAGTTTTTGTTTTGGACTCTAGGCGGACTCTATTTTAGTTGGAATGATATGGACGATGTTCATGGTGAAACGTTATTAAACAAGGAAGAGCAACGGTTCGAATTTCAATACAATGAACCCGTGAAAAAACTTCTAGGATTTTTAAATGAAACTGATCCAAAACCCATAGAATCAATTGAGGGAATCGTAGTTGATCAAGACAGTCTATTAAGACTGACTAGAGAGGATGATATTAAGTTTATCGATCTATCAAATAATAGAGTTAGAGGAGCCTTAACTAAGGAAGAATCTATATTATTCGTACAAAGTAGATTGTATGAAAAAGTTGGAATTAAACAGGTGGAGTATTTAACAGAAAAAGATATAACTAAAGATCATGAATACAGGGGAAACCCACTTCCAACCTATGCTATCACACTTGATCATGATACGAACACGACAATTTATGTTCATCCAGAACTTGCTCAAATTGTAAAAGTTAGAAATGATAATTGGAGAAGATTTGATTTTTTATGGATGATGCATGTTATGGATTTTGAAACGAGAGATAATATTACAAATTGGACTTTGAGGGTCTTTTCAATATTAGGTTTAATGACTATCTTGTCAGGACTATATTTGTTTTTTATTAGCTCACCAACACTCAGAAAATTAAAAAAGAAATTAAGATCATGAAAAATCTCCTTTTTCTTATCGGCTTTGGAATCCTTTTTGCTGGTTGTCAGCAAAAGCCAAGTTTAAAAGATTTTATGACAGATACTTGGGAAACTACTTATGTGAAAATAGAAATGCCCACATTTCAAGCTTCTGATTCAACCCATGTCTTTGAAGATGATTTTAAAAATAATCCTCCAAGACGAGCAAGGTCTCATTATAAAGCTGATGGAACCTATATTTCATGGTACATCACTCCAACAGGAGAAATGCTTGGTGAAAATCCAGGAACTTGGAGTATAATGGGAGATTCTCTTTACATACAATATGAATACGAAGGCAAACAAAATTCTATAGCTTATCATATAAAAATGTTAGAAGATGGTTTTGAAGGGAGAAGTAAGCATGATTGGGATGTAGATAATGAGTTTGACGATCTACTTTACATGAAAACCAAGCGAATTATTCTGGACGAATAACTGATAATTGATAACTGTAAATGTTTAGTTTTAAGAACATATCCCTAAGAATAAGAATCTTTATTTCGATGATTCTTATCGTTCTATTGGCTTCTATTCTGATTTTCACAGTGACTATTTTTCAGTATGATGAGCAGAACAAGGAATATAATATAGACCGATTTCAGCGAAAGGAAAATGCGGTTAAAAAGCGATTGACAAAAGATCTCCAGAACACCTCATTTCCTGTTAAAACAGAAACTTTAGAGAATATTTTTCAACGCTTGATCTTCGAAGTATCGGAAATCCACAAGTTTGAGATTACCTTATATGACCTTAATGGAAAGCTGATTAAAACCTCGATTCCAATTTCCTTCAAAGACTCATTACCGGAAGACCTGTCACAAGATATTGTTCAGGCAATTATGAACAACTCAACACATCGGGTTTTTGAAATCAAAGAGCTGAATGATGCGAGTTACGAGACATCACATACCTATTTGAATGACTTATTAGATAAGCCAATCGCCATTTTGAAATTGGAATTCCGTCAGGACAATTCTGAACAAGACAGAGAATTGAGAGAATTCTTGTCTAGACTTTTCTTGATCTATGGTTTTATGTTTTTGATCGCAATTGCTCTGGCATATTTCTTATCAAGTTATATCACAAGATCCATTAAGACGATTACCAGTAAAATGCATAAAACAAGGTTGTATCATAGAAATGAGAAGATCATTTTAGATGATGCGAGTACTGAGTTGAATGTGCTTGTTGAAGCTTATAATAATATGATCGATCAGTTGGAAGAGAGTGCTGTTAAATTGGCTCAAAGCGAACGTGAACAGGCATGGCGTGAAATGGCGAAACAAGTAGCACACGAAATTAAGAATCCGCTCACCCCCATGCGTTTGTCGGTTCAAAGTTTTGAAAGAAAATTTGATCCTGAAGATCCTAAAATCCACGACAAGGTGAAAGAGTATAGCGAAACACTTATTCAACAAATCGATGTGATGAGCTCTATTGCTTCTGCATTTTCTGATTTTGCGAAAATGCCGAAACAGAAAAAGGAGCAGATCGAAGTGATCGGTGTGGTAAAATCGGCTTTGGATATTTTTAATGAGAACTATGTGGTGTATAGTCCGAGACTTGAAGAATTGCATGGTTATCTTGATAAAACACAACTAATCAGAATAGTTACCAATCTGATCAAGAATGCAACCCAAGCAGTAGAGCAAACTTTGAATCCAAGAATCGAAGTGAGAGTTTTTGAAGTAAAAGAAGAAATCGTCATTGAAGTGGAAGACAATGGTAAAGGAATTGAAGAAGACGTTAAACACTTAATCTTTGAACCTAAATTTACTACTAAAACAAGAGGTATGGGACTAGGGCTGCCGATGATCAAGAATATTATTGAGGCATATAAAGGAACCATAAGTTTTGCTTCAGCCGCTGGCGTAGGTACTACCTTTAAAGTAACTTTGCCAAAGAAATAGAAAACAAATCAAAATGAATTTCGAGAATATATTAGTAGATCAGGATGGAGGCTTAACAACCATCACGATCAACAGACCTAAAAAATTAAATGCGCTAAATAAAGCAACAATTGAAGAATTGAATGTTGCGCTATCAGACCTTCAGAATGATAGTGGCACCAAGGTTATCATTATCACAGGAAGCGGAGAGAAAGCCTTTGTAGCGGGTGCAGATATTTCAGAATTTGCTCATTTTTCTGAGGAAGATGGTGGTAGATTGGCTGCCAAAGGTCAAGAATTATTATTCGATTTTATCGCTAATTATTCGAAGCCCGTAATCGCTGCAGTGAATGGTTTTGCTTTAGGAGGAGGTTTGGAATTGGCCATGTCTTGTCATTTTAGAGTCGCATCGGACAATGCAAAAATGGGACTACCTGAAGTATCTTTAGGAGTTATTCCGGGTTATGGAGGAACACAGAGATTACCTCAACTAGTGGGGAAAGGAAAAGCCATGGAGCTAATCATGACAGCAGGAATGATTTCTGCAGAAGATGCTCTTTCTTGTGGGTTGGTAAATTATGTGACATCTCAAGAAGAACTTATACCATTAGCTGAAAAGTTAGCAGGGAAGATCATGAGAAACTCAATGGTAGCTATCAGTGCTGCAATAGATGCGGTGAATGCCAATTATGAAGATGGTGTGAACGGATTTGAAGTAGAGATTGACCGATTTGGAAGATCTTTCGGAACCGAAGATTTTAAAGAAGGAACAACTGCTTTCTTAGAAAAAAGAAAGGCAGATTTTCCAGGTAAATAATAAAAAGAGGGCGAGCCAACGGCTCGCCCTTATCACAAATCAAAATTACGGTCGCTTATAGAGAAAACTCATTCTTATAAATGCGATCGTTTGCTTTCATGACTACTTTGTAGTCACCTTTATTCTCTTCTTTTAGCTTATAAACTCTTTTAAGAATGGTACCTCCTTTTACGGTATCTCTTAAGATCACCTTGCCTTCATAATAAATAGTAATCTGTAATGGAGAAGCGTCAAATTCTATCTTTGAAACCAATAGGTTGTTATTCTCCGTTCTTACTACAGGCTTGTAAATAATCTTTTCTTCTTTATTATAGAAAGTAGTATTCCCTCCTACTACTGTAAATGGAATCACATCGATTTGAAAATCATCATTGATCTCTAATGTATAGTATCCATTTTTTAGCGAGTTAAAGTCATACAGCTTATCCATTGTATTGCTTTGTTGCAAAGTTCTTTCAAGCAATACTTTTCCCTCTGAGTCCTTAATATAGAAACGTTGTCCTTTTTTAATTTTTGTAAACGCTACTTCTGCCTCAGTTCCCATCTTTTCTACTAAAGTAGTTTCAGCGTAGCTCGATAATGTTCCCAACATTAAAGCTACTAATACAGTTGTTCTAATCATTTTTGTCATAATGTTTAGTGTTAAAAATTAACAGTACAAAGATCTGCTTGGGAGCTGTCTGGTAAAACAACAGAATTGGCTATTTTATATTCTATATTAACAAGTATGGTTCTCTTGGAAATTTACATAAGTTAATATAGTATAGATTGTTGTAAATTTTGTCAAGTGAAAGATTGAGAAAATATCATAGTTATAAAGATAGGGTATTGAATAAAAAAACCCCACTTGCAAATCTGAGATCAACAAGTGGGGTATCGGAAATTACATATCAATATATGTTAGTGGGTCTTCTGAATCTTTCTGGTAAAGAATTTAACTGTGTTCGTAATTCCATAAAAGCTTAAGTACAATCCCCAAGCCATTAATACCATTATAATTATAAATTTCATCATCATAGTTTTTAGTTTCAGTGGAAAGTTACAATGAGTTGAACTAGCTAACTGCCACATTTTTAGCACATTTCTATTTCATTTTAACCATTTCCAGACGAACGATTACCGTTTTATGTTTTTCAAAAAATACTAGGATAGGTTTTCACCTTTCTGTTTTCTGCTTACTAGTTTGTAGTAGTCGTTGTCTCGTAGAAACGATAGAGTGTCGCAGATTGTGTGTTTGTTCTTTGGTACAATACAGAAATCGCCGACACCATAATCATTGCAAATTTCATCATTATACATTTTAATTTGGATACAAAGGTACAATCAAAGTATAGTTTTGAACGCAACAGAATTGGCAGATATATGTACTATTTTAACCCTAAAATGGTAAACATAGGTTTATTTTGTTAATTTAGTTCATAATCGTGGTAATTTTGAACAGATTTATACGACCAATGAGAGGTAAATTTGTAGAACAAAATGTATGATGAATCAGAAAAAGCCCATATTAGAGAAAATTGACACAGGTTTTGAAAGCTCTATTCTGGTAAAGAAGCATACAGAGTTTAAAAGCAATCAAACACCCTTCTGGCATTTTCACCCTGAATTAGAGTTAGTATATGTAAACAAAGGTCAGGGTAAAAGACATATTGGGAATCACCTGTCTTATTTTAACAATAGTCAGCTATTACTTATTGGATCCAATTTACCTCACAATGGTTTTACAGACCGATTGACAACCAACGGGTCTGAGACCTTGGTGCAGTTTCGAGATGATTTCATGGGTAAGGACTTCTTTGAGATTCCGGAAATGAAACAAGTGAAGGATCTTTTGGAGCGCTCGAAAAAAGGAATATTATTTGGAGTTCCAACCAAGCAAAAGCTAGGAAAGAAGATTGAAAAACTGACAGAGAAGAAAGGATTTAAACAGATTTTGTTATTATTAGAAATCATTCATCAGTTGGCAAAAACAGATGATTATACCTTATTGAATGTTGATGGATATGCTTTTGAGACGGAACCTCAAGACAGCTCCAAGATAGATTCTATTTACAAATACATCAATGAGAATTTTAAAGACCATATTAGTTTAGATGAGATTTCTGATGTGGCGAGTATGACAGTTCCCGCCTTTTGTAGGTATTTTAAAAAAGTGACAGGGAAGACCTTTACGAAATTGGTAAATGAATATCGAGTGGTGCATGCAACCAAGCTTCTCTCTGAGAGCCAAATGAGTATTACCGATATTGCCTATGAATGCGGATTTAACAACTTCTCTCATTTTAATAAGCTATTTAAAGAGATCACAGGAAAAAGTGCTTCAAAATATAGAAGTGAAATGAAGAAATTCATTCAATAAATAACAATCAACTATGGATGAGAAAATAGACAAAGCGATCAATTATTACTCGGTAAAAAGTAAAGAGATCTTAGATTATATCAATTCTAATAATGACTTAACAGCAGAGCAGATCATACAAAGTGCAGAAGAGTTATCTATTTTAGAATATAAGCTTACAGCTTTAGAGGTGGCAAAAGAAAACTAGTCTAGGTTTTTTTCAAAAACGATCTTGGTCTGACCTGAATCGTTGGTGTAAACTTGAACAATATCAAAACCATTTTTGAGATTTAAGGTCATCATTGGCTTGAATCGATTCATGGATTTGGTTCGGATTCTTTGATATCCCTTTTCTTTAGCCGTTTGATGTTGAAGAAGCATCAATTTTTTTGCAATTCCCCTGTTTCTTTCCTGTTCAATTACCCCTCCCACCCAGCTGTAAAAGGTGGTTTCATTATATCTATATCCAATCTTAAAACCTATCAGTATCTTGTCTTTATAGCACAGGTTTAGGATAGTATCTTCTTTGGTATTTAATCTTTCAGTAAAGAATTCCGAATTGGCATCATCAAACAAAAGGTTGTACAATAATAGCACCTGATCGTAGATTTTAGAATCTAGACCTGCTTCAATCGTTTGATATGTATAACTCGAATCCATGACTAACTCAGAACTATCTAATTCCGTCCCATTCCGCATAGAACTGCTCTAAGAATTGTTCCATATAAACATGTCTATCCTCGGCAATTCGCTTCCCGGTTTCGGTATTCATTTTATCTTTTAACAAAAGCAACTTTTCATAAAAGTGATTGATGGTTGGTGAAGTCGACTTTTTGTATTCCTCTTTGCTCATGTTCAAGTTGGGAGGAATCGCAGGATCATACATTGCTCTGTTCTTAAAGCCACCATAATTAAAACATCTTGCAATTCCGATAGCTCCTATGGCATCCAATCGATCTGCATCTTGAATAACTCGCAGCTCAGGAGAAGTGAAAGTTGATTTTCCATCTAAACTCGACTTAAAAGAAATATACTTGATAATATTCTCAATATGAACAATCACTTTTTCTTCAACATTTTGAGATTCTAAGAAACTTCTTGCTTTTTTGGGTCCCACAGTTTCATCTCCATCATAAAACTTGGCATCGGCAATATCGTGCAATAGTGCCCCTAAAGAAACGATAAAAAGATCTACTTTTTCGCCTGATGCTATCAGCTTGGCATTACTAAAAACTCTATGAATATGGAAAAAATCATGCCCGCCTTCTGCGCCTTGCAAGGTTTCTTTGACGTAGTCGATCGTATTCTCAATAATTTGCTCTTGATTCATTCTCTAAAAATAAAAAATCCACTTCGTTAAAAGTGGATTCATATAAAAGTCTTTCGTTTGAAATCTCAATTAGCAGAATTCGTCGTAAGCTGCTACTAAGTTTTGTGCGATCATTTGAGCAGATCTTCCTTCAATGTGATGACGCTCTAACATGTGAACCAACTCACCATCTTTAAATAAAGCTACAGCTGGTGATGATGGAGGAAACGGAATCATATGCTCTCTTGCCTTTTGTGTAGATTCTCTATCAACTCCTGCAAATACAGTGGTTAAGTGATCTGGTTTTTTATCAAATTGTAAGGACGCTAAAGTTCCTGGTCTTGCAGTACCTGCAGCACAACCACAAACTG
>CAZDKB010000001.1:0-16563 GCA_964505885.1 uncultured Flavobacterium sp. | reverse complement strand
CCTTCTTTTGCTAAAGCGCTGTCTACATCATCAGCAGTATATAGAGGTGAAAAGCCATTGTTAGTTAACTCTTCACGCATCGGTTTTACTATTTCTTCTGGATACATAATTTTTTAGAAATTTAATACTGCAAAAATACGTCAATTTTTTCATTTACAAGGTAGTTAGGCTGCAATGAAAAAAATCTCTAATTGAATTATTTGCTTCTATAATTACTTCTTATTTCCACCTGCTAAAATTGCCTTAAAATTTGGCTTTTTTGAGAAAAGATACCAATCATAACAGAATCAAAATACTATATTTGAGCTCGTTAAACTAAAGGAGATGAGTAATTTTTCTAAATGGCTAGGAGCTGGGATAGGATTTACCTTTGGAGGTCCGATTGGAGCCATCATTGGTTTTGCAGCGGGCTCTGTAATAGATGCCTATACCAAAGAGGATTTTGAAAAAGACCGTAAGGAATTTCAACGACAGTATAGATCATCTCCGCGTCAGACACAATCGGGAGATTTCGAGATCAGTTTACTGGTATTAGCGGCTATTGTAATCAAGGCAGATGGTAAGATCGATCAGCGAGAATTGAATTATGTGCGTTCTCAGTTTGTTGGAATGTACGGAAAAGAAAGAGCCAATCATGCATTCCAACTCTTTAAAGGGATCATGAAAAAGAAGATCTCTACAAGACAAGTATGTCTGCAGATCCGAGAGAATATGCCTCATGCTTCCCGACTTCAATTAATCCATTTTCTTTTTGGAATCGCCAAGGCCGATGATCATGTTGCCGAATCTGAAGTAGAACAGATCCGAATTATCGCAAGCTATTTGTATATCAATCAATATGATTTTGAGTCGATCAAAGCCATGTTTTATAACTCTACAGATAGCGCTTATAAGATCTTGGAAATAGAGAAATCAGCTACTGATTCTGAGGTGAAAAAAGCCTACAGAAAAATGGCGAAAAAGTATCACCCAGATAAACTTCAAGGATTAGGAGAAGAGCATATGAAAGGAGCTCAAGAAAAGTTCCAAAACATTCAAGCTGCCTACGATTCCATCAAAAAAGAACGCGGACTTTCATAACCGCTTAATTTTAGGGCTTCAACAGCCAGATTTACAGGAAAATCTGTAAATTCGCAATCTTATTAGAATTAGCAGTTTATGAGCGCAAAGTTTCCTGAATATAAAGGACTTAACTTACCGAATGTAGCCAAAGAGATATTACAATATTGGGAAGACAATGACGTCTTCGAAAAAAGTATTTCTACTCGTGAAGGAAAACCTCCTTATGTGTTCTTCGAAGGACCTCCATCAGCCAATGGACTTCCCGGGGTACACCACGTGCTAGCAAGAGCAATTAAAGATATCTTCCCTCGATATAAAACCATGAAAGGATTCCAAGTAAAGCGTAAAGCAGGATGGGATACTCACGGTTTGCCAATTGAATTGGGTGTAGAGAAAGAATTAGGAATTACCAAAGAAGATATTGGGAAGACTATTTCTGTGGAAGAATACAATGCTGCTTGTAGAAAAGCGGTGATGCGCTATACAGATATTTGGAACGATCTAACCCAGAAAATGGGGTATTGGGTAAATATGGAGGATCCATATATCACCTATGAACCAAAATATATGGAGTCGGTTTGGTGGTTGCTTAAACAGATCTATGACAAAGATCTTTTGTACAAAGGATATACCATTCAGCCTTATTCACCAAAAGCAGGAACCGGATTAAGTTCACATGAATTGAATCAGCCTGGAACGTATCAAGATGTAACCGATACAACCGTAGTTGCTCAGTTTAAAGCCATCAATGAAACGCTCCCCGATTTTTTACAAGGTGAAGGAGATATCAACTTTATCGCATGGACGACTACTCCATGGACATTACCAAGTAATACAGCCTTAACTGTTGGGCCAAAGATTGATTATGTATTGGTTGAATCTTACAATCAATATACCTTCGAGCCAGTGAAAGTGATCTTAGCTAAGAACTTGGTTGGAAAACAATTCACAGGAAAATACAAACAAGCTGAAGACAGAGTTGAAGTTGCTGCTTATCAACAAGGAGACAAAAAGATACCATTCTTTGTAGTAAAAGAATTCTTAGGAAAAGATTTAGTCGGAATCAGATATGAGCAATTATTGCCATTTGTTTTACCAAATGACAATCCGCAAGATGCCTTTAGAGTGATTTCTGGTGATTTTGTAACCACAGAAGACGGAACAGGAATTGTACACACAGCTCCAACTTTTGGTGCAGATGATGCCTTGGTTGCAAAACAAGCTTCACCAGAGATTCCACCATTATTGGTAAAAGACGAGAATGACAACTTGGTTCCTTTGGTAGATCTTCAAGGAAGATTCAGAAAAGAAGTAAAAGATGATGTTTATGGTTTTGCGGGTGAATATGTAAAATCGGAATATCTAACAGATAAAGACTTTGAAGACGAGTTAGCAGTTCAGCAAGATAAAATGCAGGAGGTGATCAAGAATCAGCAAGTGTATTTATCTGTTGATGAGCGTTTAGGTCTAAAACTGAAAAACGAAAACAAAGCCTTTAAGGTTGAAAAATACAAGCACAGTTATCCAAACTGTTGGAGAACGGATAAGCCAATCTTGTACTATCCATTAGATTCTTGGTTTATCAAGGTGACGGATGTAAAAGATCGTATGCATGAGTTGAATACAACCATCAATTGGAAACCAAAATCTACCGGAGAAGGAAGGTTTGGAAACTGGTTGGCAAATGCAAATGATTGGAACTTATCTCGTTCACGTTATTGGGGAATTCCTTTACCTATTTGGAGAACTGAAGATAAAAAAGAAGAGATATGTATTGGTTCTGTTGCTGAATTAAAAGCAGAAATGGCAAAAGCGATTGAAGTAGGAGTGATGGACAAAGATATCTTCGCTGAGTTTGAGGTTGGCAATATGACCGACGAGAATTATGCAACAGTTGATCTTCACAAGAATATTGTAGATCAAGTGGTGTTGGTTTCAGCATCAGGTCAGCCAATGAGAAGAGAATCAGATTTAATTGATGTTTGGTTCGACTCAGGTTCTATGCCTTATGCACAATGGCACTATCCATTTGAGAACAAAGAACTCATTGATGAGAACAAATCTTTCCCAGCCGATTTTATCGCTGAAGGAGTGGATCAAACCAGAGGTTGGTTCTACACTTTGCATGCTATCGGAACCATGGTTTTTGATTCTGTAGCTTATAAGAATGTTGTTTCTAATGGATTGGTACTAGACAAGAACGGACAGAAAATGTCTAAGCGTCTTGGAAATGCTGTTGACCCGTTTGAAACTCTATCAACTTATGGTGCAGATGCAACTCGATGGTATATGATCTCAAATGCAAATCCTTGGGATAATTTAAAATTTGATGTAGACGGAATTGAAGAGGTAAAACGTAAGTTCTTTGGAACTTTATATAATACCTATTCGTTCTTCTCTTTATATACGAACATCGATCAATTCTCATATGCAGAGCCGGATATTCCGATTGCAGAAAGACCAGAATTAGACCGATGGATCCTTTCAGAATTGAATACTTTGATTGAAAAGGTAGACAAGTTCTATTCAGAATATGAACCAACCAGAGCTGCCAGAGCTATCTCCGACTTTACTCAGGATTATTTGAGTAATTGGTATGTTCGTTTAAGTCGAAGAAGGTTCTGGAAAGGGGATTATGAGCAAGACAAGATTTCAGCATACCAAACGCTTTATACTTGTATGGAGACCATCGCAAAATTAGGAGCTCCTATTGCACCATTTTATATGGATCAGTTGTACAGAGATTTGAACTCGGTGAGCAAAAAAGAAGATTTTGAGAGTGTTCACCTGTCACAATTTCCAGAGTTTGACGTCTCCTTAGTAGACAAAGCTTTAGAACGCAAGATGGAGAACGCACAAACCATCGCTTCTTTGGTGTTGTCTTTAAGAGCAAAAGAGAAGATCAAAGTTCGTCAGCCACTGCAGAAGATCATGATTCCGGTGGATAGTGAACAACAAAAACAAGAGATCCTAGCAGTTTCTGAGCTTATCAAAAGAGAAGTAAATGTAAAGGAGATCGAGTTGCTGGATGACGCTTCGGATATTTTGGTAAAACAGATCAAACCCAACTTTAAAGTCTTAGGACCTAAGTATGGAAAAGACATGAAGCTGATTGCCAATGCGGTAAGAAATTTTACTCAGCAAGACATTGCTCAAGTGGAAAAAGAAGGGTCGATTCCTGTGGAAATTGACGGAAAAATGATTAACTTAGAAACCGCCGATGTAGAAATATCTTCAAAAGATATTGAAGGCTGGTTAGTTGCCAATGAAGGAGCTTTGACTGTAGCATTAGATGTAACGATCTCTGAAGAGTTAAAGGCTGAAGGAATCGCAAGAGAATTGGTTAATAGAATCCAGAATGCAAGAAAAGATTCAGGATTTGAGGTGACCGATAAAATAAAACTAACTGTTTTAAAGTTTGAAGAGTTAGAACAATCAATCAACGACAACAAAGCCTACATCATGAATGAAACTTTAACTCAAGAGTTGGAGTTTGCAGAAAGCCTTTCCGAAGGAATTGATGTAGAATTTGATGGCATTAAAAGTAAAATAGTAATTCAAAAAATGTAAGATTATGGCAGAGTTGAAAACAAGATATTCTGATGATGACTTACAAGAGTTTAAAGATATCATCTTAAAGAAGATTGCACGTGCTGAAGAAGACCTAGCATTGTTACAAAGTACATATATGAACGGAAGTAATAATGGTACCGATGATACCTCACCTCAGTTCAAGTCATTTGAAGAAGGTTCTGAAACCATGAGCAAGGAAGCGAATGTTCAGTTAGCGATCAGACAAGAAAAATTTATTCGTGATTTAAAGAATGCTTTAATTCGTATCGAGAATAAAACTTATGGAATTTGTAGAGTAACTGGTAAATTGATCCAAAAGGAAAGATTAAAACTGGTACCGCACGCAACCTTAAGTATTGAAGCAAAACGAAGACAATAAAAAGGACTCCCCGCAGTAGCGGGGAGTTTTATTTTATAGCAGATCATCTGCGAATCCGAGTTTAAAAATTATCCTATCTTTAGCTCACCAAATAAATTCTATGAACGGGACTGTAGACTATTTTGGTATGGCAATCGTATACATCAATATGATCGTATTATTTGTTGTAATTGCACTAGCCATACGTTTATACATGAAATACTGTAGATATCTTGACATCAAAAAAAGGTATGTACAAAGAAAATCTCAAGACCTTTAACATGGAAACCACCATATCAGATTTTAGTTGGGGCTTATTTATTTGGCAGATCTTCTCCCTAGTTGCCGTTGTCTTAGTTTTCTTTTTACTTCTCAGAATCTATAAGAAGATTTCTAAGTATTTAGACCTCCAAATTAAATACTTGGAGAAAAAAATGGATTCGGAAGAATAAACTCTCTTTTTCTCTATCCCCCCAATTTTGGGGAGGCAAAAAATTCACCTGTTTCGGGTATTGTCCAGTACTTATACGTCGCCTAATTTAGGGATTCCACATATGTGGAGGGACTTTAAACATTATTTATCTTATGGAACTAGCTGTCAACGCCGCAACGGGGGTAATGGTTTGGCAAAGTTTAACTCTAGTATTCGTAATCCTTGTAGGCTACTGCGCTATGAAATATTACGTTACAGACAACGCCGATATCACTTAACACCTTAAGCGAGTTTTAATAGAAATGGACCTACAAACCTCTTTTCATTTAGTAAAAGAGGTTTTGTTTCTTTAAGATGGGTTCTGAAGATTCAAATCAAAGCTCAAATTAAGATGCTATCTTAGCAGTCTATTTAGATCCGGATGTCGAAATATTTTTATCTCTTACTATTTTTCTTTTGTTCAATCAGCATATTTGGCCAGCAAGAGATTTCTAAAAAAGTGAAAAGCAATGCCAATTATGTGGAGGTTAGAACAGATGGGATCGATTATCTTATTATTGAAGAATCAGATTCTGATGAATTAGAGATGACCATTACCGATAGGGATGGATTGGGTGTTTTGGATGATTTTTCATGTACAGATTCGCGATGCCTTTTGAGGATCAGAACAGAATTGAAGATAGATCATCCGAATACCAATAAGATCAACATGCTTCCGCAAAACCCGCCTTCTAATGTAAGTGCTGTGGTGAAGATTCCTAAAAAGCGAAAAGTGACCATTTTGGGAGATGAAATCGACATACAAACTCAAGGATATGAAGGTGTTCTTTTTATTCTAATTGAAAAAGGAAATGTGAAGATCAACAAACTCAAAGGAATTACTCAAGTTGACCTCTCTTCCGGAACTGTTTATGCCAATGTAGATCAAAATTATTTGGATATTAGAACGAGAAAAGGATCGATTCTTATGAATGATTCCATCCAGAAATCACCTTTGAAAAAGAAGAGAAAACAAGCCAATAAATTAACGATCAAATCTGTGAATGCCAATGTTGTGTTAACAGGTCAATAGTCAGTTATTTATTACTATTTTTGTTGGCACAATTTTTCAGTATGTCCAAGAAAAGAATTGCATTACTTACCATTATTCTAGCGATTATCATTGATCAGATCACTAAGATCTACATCAAAACCAACTTTGTTTTAGGTGAAGAGGTGAAAGTGTTTGATTGGTTTAGAATTCACTTTGTAGAGAATAATGGTATGGCTATGGGAATAGAGTTTGGAGGAAGCGCTGGAAAGTTGTTTTTAACCTTATTTAGAATAGTTGCAGTTGGAGGAATCATTTATTGGTTGCTAAATACCATCAAGAACAACCTGCATACAGTGGCTGTGGTAGCCATTTCACTGATTTTTGCAGGAGCAGTAGGAAATATTATCGATTCTATTTTTTACGGGGTAATCTTTGATTCATCCGGACATCAAGTAGCTACTTTGTTCTCAGATGAACCCTATGGTAAGCTATTCTATGGAAAGGTAGTAGATATGTTCTATTTCCCGATCTGGGAAGGTACTTGGCCAGAATGGATGCCTTTTGTAGGTGGTGAACCTGGAAGATTCTTTAATTATATTTTCAACCCAGCTGATTCCTATATTACTATTGGAGTTGCCTTGTTATTTATCTTTAGTAAAAAAGCATTTCCAAAAGAAACTAAAAAGGAAGAAGTTACAGCGTAAAATCCGAAGAAGACAGTTCTACCAACTTCTTCTGAATTCCGTAGATCACCAAACCGGCTACGTTTTTCGAACCTGTTTTTAATAAGAGATTATTTCTGTGTCCGTCTACTGTTCTCGGACTGATAAATAATTTCTCTGCGATCTCATTGGTGGTGTATTCAGAACAGATCAATTCTAGAACTTCTATCTCACGCTTAGACAATAATTTCTTGTCTAGATCAGAACGGATCTTCTTACCACTAGAAGAAAGCAAGTTCTCATGGATCATTCTCATCACTTTGTCATTATAGAAGAACCCTTTATTATGAACCTCTTTTATGGTAAAAACTACATCCTTCGGATTGGTGTTCTTCAATAGATAAGAAGACGCGCCCACATCAATCATATTGATGATGAAGGATCTTCCGCCATAACTAGTAAGTGCGATGATCTTGATGTTCGGATATTCTTTATGAATGATCTTGGTGGCCTCGACACCATTGAGTTTAGGCATTTTTAGATCCATAAGTATGATGTCTGGAATCTCATCAGAATTTTTTAAAGTTTCTATGAGTTCTGCACCATCTTCAGCTTCAAAGATTAATTCAAAACCTTCTATTTTTTCTAGTAGGAACATCATTCCTTTACGGAATAACTGCTCGTCATCTGCAATTGCAATTTTAATTATATCATTCATAGTCTTGGGGGGAGTTAAAAAACAATGGATACTTCAATTCCTTCATCAATTGCACTTTTTATCAAGAGATCTCCATTGAGTAATTCAACTCTACTTTCAATATTTTTCATTCCGAGTCCTTTTTTCTCTTCAATAACTTCAGCACTAAAACCTATACCATTGTCTCTATAGTTTAGACTTAAATCATTGTCCTTTTCAGCAAAATCGATGTCGATCTTCTCTGCCTGACCATGTCTCACAGAATTATTGATCAACTCTTGTAGGATTCGAAATACATGTAACTCTTGTGTTGAGGACAACCGTTTTTCTGGGTAGTCTATGTTTGAGTCTATCAACACTGTTTTGCTCATATTGTACTCGTCCACCATTTCTTCGATCGCTGATTGCAAACCAAACTTTTCAAGAATGGGAGGCAAAAGATCATGTGCAATCTTACGAGCATTTCCTATGGTCCTTTTGGTGACCTTAATAATGCTCTTATTCACATTTTCATATTCGTCTGGAGACAATTCTCCATCAATAAGAAAATTAGAGTTCAACAAGATCACATTGAGTTTAGAACTGATCTCATCATGCAAATCTTGTGCAATTCGTTTTCGTTCTTTTTCTTGAGTAAGGATAGTAGCGTGGATGATTTTCTTCTGGTGTTCTACTTCCAGTTCTTTCTTTTCCAACTCTTTTTCTACGATCTTCTTCCTCGAAAAAAAGAAAAACAATAGTAGTGCTACTGCCATCAACAATAAAAGCAGCACTCCTATGATTACGATGGTAACTATCTGGTTTTCTTCCGAAAACAAATTTTCCATTGGGGACGGACGTTGATTGTACTCGAAGATACAAAAAAGGCCTGCTAAGATGTTTACTCAACTTAACATAATTATCAAAAAACAGGTATAAATACGGGGTGTTGAAATTTGAATCCTAGAACACCTGCCTCAGTCCCTCCGAGATAACACCCACCTTAATCCTCCCTCAAGGGAGGAGATGAATTGTCCCCTTGAGGGGACCATAGGGGTGTAATTACATTTAGATGTAATCAAGCCCATTAAAAAAAGCCTATCTTTAAAATAAAAAATTGCGAAACAAGATTATTCTATATGATCCTGAATTGAAGGAGTATGCACGTCAGTTAAGGAAAAATTCTACACTTTCAGAAGTTATATTGTGGCAAAAAATTAGAAGGAGAGCTCTAGGAGTTCAATTTCATAGACAAGTTCCTATGTTAAGTTATATAGTGGACTTTTATTGCCATGAAATAGGTTTAGCCATTGAGATTGATGGAACAAGTCATGGTAATAAATTCTTTTATGATGCCCGAAGGCAAGGTA
Source organism: uncultured Flavobacterium sp. (assembly GCA_964505885.1). Taxonomy (GTDB): domain Bacteria; phylum Bacteroidota; class Bacteroidia; order Flavobacteriales; family Flavobacteriaceae; genus Polaribacter. The sequence continues at coordinate 7,396 of CAZDKB010000001.1, read as the reverse complement.
GATTAGAAGCAGAAGGCGTTAAGTTTATAAGATTTGATGATAAAGATGTGAAGAAAAATCTTCCTCAAGTTTTGTGTGAACTAAAACAAACGGTAAAAGAACTTTTTGACGAGCAGAATTCTTAGGTGAGCCTCTCTCGAGAAAATCTAACTAAGTTCCACCCGAATAACACCCTCCTTGATCCTCCCTCAAGGAAGGAAATCCAAATTTTATGATCGCCCCCTTGAGGGGGCTTTTGGGGGTGTAAATACTACTTATTTTGTAATAACTTCCCTCTTCCGAAAGTTCTTATACCATTCGATGAAGATTAAAGCCAGATGTAATATATATACTACCCCATTCAAATTCCAGATGACCTTCCGAAAAGAAGAATTTGAGGAATTAATTAGATTTCCAGATGAAAACAAAAAAGTGCTAGAAATTAAGTAAATGAATATCCCTGAATTTACCAGAATGAACTTTTTCTTATTCTCAATATTTTCTATGAAATATAATAATGCATAGATGATAATAGGAATAGAGGTAGTAAGTACTTCTACTAGGTTAAACTTTTTGTATTCAAAAGATTGGTTATAAATTATTATTAAACTAATACAAAGAAGAGTGAATATGGTCAATACTAATTTTTTAAGAACTTTGGATTTAAAAATAGACCCATAGAAAATACTTAAAATTATAAATTGGCCCGCAAAGTAATAATGCGATAGAAAGAGGTTCTCACGATATAAAATCGCAAAAGTTTCAGTAAGCGCCTGCATTATAAGAGTAAACACAAGATAATAATAAAATACTCTGTAGGAGAAAGTAGAATTCTTAACTCGAACAGAGTATACTATGACGTTTATCAGCAATGCTAAATATCCTGTATAGATTAAAATATCTAATAGAGACATTAAATTCGTATCACATTTATACTAATGGACTATCTGGATCACAAGCAGAGGGACAAGGTCTAGTGAAGTCATACACTCCAGAATTTGGATCATTTGGGTCCTCTAATTCATTCCCTCCTTTTGGGTAGTGAATGATATCTTTATAAGTAACTTCTCCTGTAGGAGATTCTACTCTTTCTGTTCCAACGAGTAGAACTTTTTCCTCAGGACTTTGGTTGGTATCCATATGTGGATCAATAGCCATATAAGCTCGCACATCTTGCTGTGTCTTCCCCTCATGAAGTGTATAAAAGTTGTGATCCTTATCATATACTAGAATTCCCATTTCTACAAGAACATCTACGAGATCTTGAACAGGAATTAAATAGGCTTTGGCATTTTCAGGGTTGGCAATTCTCCATATGGTTGTCCACAGTTTCGCTTGCTCTAATGTTATCTGATAATCCCTTGTTTTAGGTGCACTCATAATGTCAAATTTTTAAATTAAAAGTTAGATTAGACTAAAAGTAGAACCTTTTGAAGACAGGGAAAACCTAGTGAAGAAAATCAGGTATTTATACCTAATGGAAATTGGGGAGTTGGGAAACTTGGTATGAAGTATTCAACCAAAAAGCTGACTTTGAGAGCCTCGCTCTATCCATGAGAACACCCTCCTCAATCCTCCCTCAAGGGAGGAAGTTTAACTTTGGCCCCCTAGAGGGTTAATGAGGAAGGAATATATTCCTGACGAAATTACCAAGCGAAGCTTTACAGGGGTGTTATATACATATAACCTTTAAAGGCGTAAGTCCGTTCTAAATCAAAGAAAAAAGAACTAATTTCGTCCTATGTCTACACCTCTAGAAATTCAGATCAAAACCTTACCCGATTCTCCTGGGGTGTATCAGTATTATGATAAAGACAAGACCATTCTATATGTAGGGAAAGCCAAAAACTTAAAAAAACGAGTGACTTCCTATTTTACCAAGAATCATGAGAATGCCAAAACTAGGATCTTGGTAAAAAAGATCGTGAGTATAGAACATATTGTGGTCAACTCAGAGAAAGATGCTTTGTTGCTGGAGAATAATCTGATCAAAAAGTATCAACCACGGTATAATATTATGCTCAAGGACGACAAGACCTATCCTTGGATCTGTATCAAGAAAGAGCGCTTCCCAAGAATCTTTATGACTCGTAATGTGATCAAAGACGGGTCTGAGTACTTTGGCCCTTATACCAGTGTAAGAACGGTAAAAGCTTTATTGGATCTCATCCGTGAACTATACCCGTTAAGAACTTGTAATTATGATCTTAGTAAGGAAAAGATAGAAGGAGGCAAGTATAAAAAATGCCTAGAATATCATCTAGGAAACTGTGCCGCTCCTTGCGAGGATCTACAAACCGAAGAAGACTATAATGTCTCTGTAAAAGCAATCAGGGATATCATCAAAGGAAACTTCAAACAAAGCTTAGATTCTTTTCAAGGTCTGATGATGTCTTTTGCTGAAAAAATGGAGTTCGAAGAAGCACAAAAGATCAAGGAGAAAGTAGATCTTCTGGCTAATTATCAGGCAAAATCTACGATTGTCAACCCCAATATCAATAATGTAGATGTTTTCTCTGTCATTTCAGATGAAAGTTACGGTTATGTGAACTTCTTTAAGATAGCCAACGGAGCCATCATTCAATCTCATACCACAGAGATCAAAAAGAAATTGGATGAAACAGATAAGGAGATCTTAGAACTGGCGATTGTAGAGATCCGTCAACGATTTAACTCGGTTTCCAAGGAGATCTATGTTCCGTTTGAAGTGGATCTAGGCGATGAACTAAAAGTTACGGTTCCTAAATTAGGAGATAAGAAAAGGATCGTAGAACTTTCAGAGCGCAACGCAAAATATTATAGACAAGAGCAATTTAAGCAGATCAAGATTGTAGATCCAGACCGACATGTAAAAAGGATTATGGCACAGATGCAGAAAGATCTTCGATTGTCTGTTGAACCTAGACATATTGAATGTTTCGATAATTCGAATATGCAAGGGACCAACCCAGTTGCTGCCTGTGTGGTCTTTAAAGATGGCAAACCTAGCAAGAAAGAATATCGTCATTACAATATCAAAACAGTGGAAGGTCCAGATGATTTTGCCTCAATGGAGGAGGTGGTGTATAGAAGATACAAACGACTCCTTTCCGAGAATGAACCTTTACCACAATTGATCGTTATTGATGGGGGAAAAGGTCAGTTGTCTTCAGCATTGAAGAGTTTAGATATTTTGGGCTTAAGGGGAAAGATTGCCATTATCGGAATTGCAAAGCGTTTGGAAGAAATCTATTATCCCGGGGACTCTATTCCTATGTATCTAGATAAGAAGTCGGAGACTTTAAAAATCATTCAATTTTTAAGAAACGAGGCACACCGATTTGGAATTACCTTCCATAGGAATAAAAGAAGCAAAGCAGCGATAAATTCGGAATTAGAACAAATACCCAATATTGGTAAACAAACCGTAACCACATTATTACGTAAATTTAAAACAGTAAAACGGGTAAAATCAGCTACATTTGAGGAGCTCTCTGAAGTTGTGGGCCCGTCAAGAGCAAAGAAAATACATCAGCATTATCATCCAACGGCGTGAAAAAAACACTATTGATCATCTTAATCTTTCCCATGTTTCTCTTCGCCCAGAAGAAACAGCCGAAGATAGGATTGGTTTTAAGTGGTGGTGGAGCTAAGGGATTGGCCCATATTGGAATTCTTAAAGAAATAGATAAAGCTGGCTTACAGATCGACTATATAGGAGGAACCAGTATGGGAGCTATAGTCGGAGGATTGTATGCCGCCGGTTATTCTGGAGTTCAAATTGAAAAGCTAGTAGATTCCATAGATCTAGAAGACATCTTACAAGATGTAAGGCCCAGAAATGCCCTTCCTTATTTCGAGAAAGAGTTTTCAGAAAAACATGCCATATCATTACCCGTTACCAAAAAAGGAATTCAATTGCCCGCAGCGGTTTCGAAAGGACAGAATGTATTAGACCTTTTTAATTATGTTTTGTCCCCTGTAGATCATGTCAAAGACTTTTCTAAGTTACCTATTCCGTTTTTCTGTATTGCAACTGATGCAGAGACTGGAAAGATGGTGGTTCTCGAGAATGGTTCATTAGCTCTTGCCGTAAGAGCTAGCGGTTCTTTCCCAACTTTACTGAATCCTGTTGAAATGAAAGGGCATCTTCTGATGGATGGAGGGATTGCTAATAATTTCCCTTCGGATATTATGAAGACCAAAGACCTTGATATCATTATTGGGGTGGATGTGCAAAGCGATCTTATCAAAAGAGAAGGTTTAAACTCTGTGATCACTATTCTAAATCAGATCGTGAGCTATGATATTTATGAGCAAAGTAAAAAGGGAATGGAGGATTGCGACGTGTATATCAAACCAGATATCTCTATGTTTACTGTGGTTGATTTTGATAAAAGCAAGGGAATCTTAGCTCAGGGAAACAAGGCAGGTGAAGAATACAGATCTGTTTTAGATAGTCTGGCTCAATTACAAGATGTCAAGTCGCAAAGACCCTTCTTGAAATTTGAAGATCTTCCTTTCGAGATCAAATCCATAGAAGTAAAGGGAGCAAAGAACTACACCCCTGCTTATGTTCGGGGAAAACTAAAATTGAGAAATGGTGATAAGATCACCAGAGCCGAGCTGACCAAAAGCCTCACTTTTTTGGCAGCAACCGACAATTATAAAAAGATCGATTACAATATAGAAGAAGGAAAGTTAATAATTTCGGTTATCGAGGAACCTCAAAAAGGGCAAATCAAATTAGGAGCACATTATGATGAGTTGTATCAATCGGCCGTATTGGTTACCTATGATCACAAACGACTTCTAATCCCTAATGATGAACTCTCTATTGATTTTATTTTGGGAGATAGAATACGATTCAATTTAAACTACTTTGTGGATAATGGTTTTTACACCAGTTATGGTTTAAAGACAAGTTATAATCACTTTCGTACCAATACTCAGTTCAGTTTTGAGAACAATCCCAATGTGAATCAGATCGATCTGAATTATCATGATATCACGACCGAATTATTTATTCAAACGACGTTTAGCAGAAAGTTTGCGGTAGGAGCAGGAGCAGAATTAAAACACCTGAAAGTTACCACAGAGACTTTAGTAGGACAGAATGAAAACAGAGTGACCTTTGATGATTCTGATTATTTTAGCTTAAATGCCTTCGCCAAATTAGACACTTATGATGATAAATCCTTTCCCACTAGAGGCCTCTTTGCGAATGTAGGTGGTAAGTGGTATGCTTGGTCCTCTGATTATTTAAGAAACTTCGAGCCCTTTGCTCAAATTGGAGGTAGAGTAGGTTTCGCAACTACATTCTGGGATAGATTGACCTTTCAATACACAAATGACGCCGGTTTTACCTTTGAAAATCCTACATCCACGGTTTTCGACTTTTATATGGGTGGATATAACCAGAATTACATCAACACCTTTGTGCCTATGTATGGTTATGAGTTTGCTCAGATTTCTAATAAATCCTTTTTAAGATCCGAATTTTTACTTCGTTACAAACTCACCAAAAACAATTATGCTGTCTTCATTGCCAACTACGGAAGAGTAGACGAGAATGTGTTTACCAGTGCAGATGAATTGTTTAGAAATGTCCTCTCAGGATATGCCTTGGGCTATAGCTTGAATACCTTGATCGGACCTATTGAGTTGAAATACAGTTGGTCTCCTGAGAACAAGGAGGGATCTTGGCTATTTAATCTTGGGTTTTGGTTCTAATGTTAACTTAATGTTACGTAAATGTTAACCAAAGTTTGGTTTAATGTAAACTATTTGTTACATTTGTAATATAAATGTTAAATAAAAGCCCTAAAACACATGAAAAAATTAGTATTGATTGCTTTCTTATTTGCATTTTCATTTGCGCAAGCACAAGGAAATAAGCCAACCTATAAGGAAGTTGGAGACAAAGTAATGGTTACATATTACTATGAAGATGGATCAATCCATAAGACAGGTTTTTTCAAAGATGAAAAATTGACTGGAAAATGGACCCAGTTTGATCAAAAAGGAAATACAGTGAAGATTGCCTATTATAAAAATGGTAAGAAGACTGGAAATTGGTTACAGTGGAAAGATGGTCATTTCAGACAAATCTCTTATAAAGACAATAGACTTGTTTCTGTGGGAGATTGGAAGGCAGACAATTCTAGAATTGCTTCCAATTAACAAAGTATTATGAAACAAAAAAGCCCCGCTAATTTAGCGGGGCTTTTTTTGATATATAAATGCCTTACTTACGTACTTTAAACTTGTACTGTAAATAACGGTAAGCATCTCTTGGTATAATGTTGATCCACTTTTTATATTTTCTATACCATCTAAATTGGATGGAAAATAACCCTTTGGTCAAATAGGCTGCTACAAAAGAATGTACGTTCAATTCAATCTTTTTGTTTTTTGGATTGGATAAAATCCTATCCAACTCAGCTTCTATTTTATCAATCAATACGATTGGAGCTTCAACTTCTCCATTTCGATTAGGGTTGGGTTCTGTTGTTTTTATACTTAATTCAGGTCGTACTCTCTGTCTAGTAATCTGCACCAATCCAAATTTACTTGGTGGCAGAATCTTGTGTTTCGTTCTATCAAAAGCCATCTGCTCTTTTAGATGTTGATATAGTTTGTTCCTGTTTTCAGGGCTGTGCATGTCTATGAAATCAACAACAATAATTCCTCCCATGTCTCTCAACTGTAACTGTCGAGCAATTTCAGTGGCAGCAATTAGGTTAACTTCCAATGCGGTTTCTTCTTGAGATCCTGCTTTATTCGAACGATTACCACTATTTACGTCTATAACGTGTAATGCTTCTGTATGTTCAATTACCAAATAAGCTCCTCTACTCATGGACACTGTCTTACCAAATGAAGTTTTGATCTGACGTTCAATTCCATATTTCTCGAAGATTGGGGTTTTTGATCTGTGAAGCTTTACAATGTTTTCCTTTTCAGGAAAAATTTCTTGTAAATATTCCTTAATTTCTAGCTTTAGAGTTTCGTCGTTGGTTACAATACTTGTAAAAGAATCATTCATAACATCTCTTAAAATAGAAGATGCTCTATTTAACTCACTTAATATTTTGGTTGGTGTGTTTGTATTCGCAATGCGTTTACACATTGTTTTCCAACGATCCAATGAGTTTTGTAGGTCTCTGTCTAGTTCTGCGACTTTTTTTCCTTCGGCAACTGTTCTTAAGATCACACCAAATCCTTTTGGTTTGATACTTTTTGCCAATCTTTTGAGTCGGTCTTTTTCTTTAGGATCTGCAATTCTCTGAGATACAGAGATTCGATCTGAAAAAGGAACTAGTACCAAAAAACGTCCGGCTATAGATAATTCTGAGCTTAGTCTGGGTCCTTTAGTTGAGATAGGTTCTTTTACAATTTGTACTAATAAATTTTGACCTGATTTTAGTACGTCGTT